>NZ_JAMPKN010000006.1:0-238368 GCF_039962155.1 Trichocoleus desertorum AS-A10
AGCGTTTCAACTTTCGTAGACGGCTGGCGCTTTGAATGGGTATTGGTAGATTCGCTGCAAGGGATTCGAGCTTGATGGTTTTGAGGGTTTGTAGGAGTTGAATTACCAGCAGGAGTAGGAGAAATTGAGCCAGACTGAGGCAAGAGCGCAGATGAGTTTGGTAGAATTTAGGCATTTTGATTATGGAAGGTCTTCTCAACAAGCAGGGACCTTTTTTATTTGCCTATTGTCCCTCCACCTCTGCTACATCTGCCTTAAACCCACTCTGTCCCCCCACCAGGAAAATGGCTTATGTTTTAGCACTGTATGAAGATACAGCTTTGGTCAAACTCGAAGCGCTGTTGCAACCCTTTGGTCTGACTTACTTTACACAGATGCTTGGGGAGCTTATCTACGGTTGCTTAATTCTCAGCAGCACACTGTTGGAAAAGCGAACACCCAAAAGATGGAGCGCAAACATTTAACCTTGAGAACTCGGATTAAGCGATTAGCTCGTAAAACAATTTGTTTTTCCAAAACTACTTGGTTGCATGACATTGTAGTTGGGTTGTTCATCAACCGCTATGAGTTTGGTCGGGCTGTTTGACTGCTTCCACAGGTCTAGAACACTACCCAAGTTTTTCGGCTTACCGTACTTATGAGCATACTCTTGGGCCAGCCGAGTCAGCCCTGCTTCTGTTTTGGCAGTGGGTGTAATGGAAGTGCCTTCCCGGGAAATGTAGAGGCCGAAAACATAGAGAGACTCAGCTTCAGCAACTGCTTTGGTTTGGGCAAATGCTTCAGCTGTGGCAGAAGTCAAAGCCTCTTTCAGCTTTGCGTAATCGAAATTCAGTTGCATACAAACTCAGTACAGTAGGATCGCGTTATCGGACTCGAAATTCCACCACGTCGCGCCGAATCGTGACATCAAAGTTGCCAAAGAAATCGTGACCGAGCAATCCAGTATCTAAGTCAGGCCCCGCGATCGCAACTGAGACATTGCTAGCAACTGCACCATCTACTTCAATCGAATCGACAAAGCCGACGGGAATTTCTACTCCTTTTTGGCTAGCTGTGTCTACCAGGGCTTTGGTCACGGGTTTGACACCCATAGCAGCTGCCATTTGCTGAGTAATCAAGGTGCCGCTTGCGCCCGTATCCACAATCATCTCGAAGGTTTGATTGCCGTTAAAGGTGACATCAATCACGGGAGTGCCGCCTTCTCGGCGCTTGATCGGAGCCTCAAAAACTCGTTCGCGCCTAGGTGCAGGTTGAGTCGGTCGGGTGGCGACATTGGAGCGTGAGGCTTCTACGGGTTGTGGGATCGGGGGAGGCGCTAAAGCAATAACGCTCTCAGTAGGGGGCTCAGCCGCTCCATCTGGCTTGCTGGCTTGTTTTTTGGCGTACGTGAGTTGCTGTTGATATTCGCTAATTTTTTCTTTGACTAGCAATTGGTAAGGGCTGGAGTTTGGCACCTGTTTGAGGAAGGCGATCGCTTCTTGCCACTGGCTCACCACTAACTTCCAGTCATCTTGGGATTGCGCGGAGGCTCCAATGCTAGCAGCACTGGCAGCGCGATCGAGCGCAAACTCAAAGGGATCTAGTTCTGGGGAAGGCGGAGACGCAGGTTCTTCAATCACTACAGGTGAGGGATCAATCGGTAATGCAGCCACTGGCGCAGCACTCGAAGTAGGCGTGGGAGCAGACAGACTCTGCGCCGAAGGCTTGATCGAGGAGCCGCTGCAACCTGTACTAGCCAGCGTTAAGACACCCGACACAATCAGCAAAATCGCTCTCGACGGAAAAAGCTTTGGCATAGGAAGGCAAACAACTGCCGTGGGATGGTTTAAAGTCTACAAGCTAGATATTTTCAGTTTTCACTCTTCTACTTTAAACTCACCGACTTCAGCTGAGATTCCGTACAGGGCGATCGCCTGCTCAAAAGACGGTTGGCTTGTTCAGGCAACCGAGCGGCACCAAGCTGGAATCAGCTAGGTTTAGTTTAGACACTGAATAAGTTGATATTGATTCACAACATCCAAGTGGGGCCAAGCCAGTGAAGCGTGCAAGTTTGATCATGAATCCGGTTTCCGGTACGGATGAGCCTAACCCCATGAAGCTGCCCGATATCATTGCTGCCTTGGAGACAGAAGATATTCGAGCTGATCTCGCATTTACCAAGCCAGATGAATCTCCGGCGCTGCTGGCCCAACGAGCCGTAGAAGAAGGATATGACATGGTGATTGTGGGGGGTGGAGATGGCACGGTCAGTGAAGTCGCAAAAGGGCTGATTCACGCGCCAATTCCGCTGGGCATTGTTCCCATTGGCACCTATAACAACATTGCTCGTAGCCTCAATATACCGACTGATCTGGCTCAAGCCTGTCAAGTGATCGCCCAAGGGCAAATCAAAAGTATTGATGTCGGACAAGCTAACAACGACGCTGAGCACTACTTTTTTGAGGCCGCTGGGGTAGGGCTAGATGCAGCTCTCTTTCCTTTAGGGGAGGAAGTGAAGGATGGGCAATGGGGACGAACGCTGCAAGCTGTCCGCTTAGCCATTAGTTATCAACCTCAGCGCTTGAAAATTGAGTTAGATCGTCCCTTGGCAAACGCGACGACACGCACCTCCTTGCGTCAACGATTTTTGCGCCGTCAACTCGCAACTCGCAGCGAATTTCAGCTCCAAGCTCTACTAGTTGTGATTGCCAATGGTCCCTATTATGGAACCGGATTTACGGTGGCTCCTGATGCAGTGATGGATGATGGGCTGCTGACTGTCAGCGTTTATCGCAAGTTCAGCAAATGGGAACTAGTGCGTCATTTTTGGTCTATTAGTCGAGGACAGTACCACTACAACCCCAAAATTGAAACTTACCAAGTGGCAAAGGTGCGTCTTAGTTCACCTAGCAAGCTGCCTTTTCATATTGATGGGCATCAAATTGGTGAGTTGCCTGTGACATTCCAAGTTGTGCACCAGGCTCTGAAAGTGCTTGTTCCAGCAGAGACAAGTTCGCCCTAATGTGCTCCTACTGGGCCAGTCGGATTCGGCAGTTTTCGATACGACACTTACAATTGGGCATGGGATAATAGCGTCCGGCAAGTATTAGTTTTCAAGTATCAGTTTCCAGGTCCTCCTATCTAGACTTCTATGGCTCTTTCTGCCCCTCAACCTGCTCTTTTAGTTCTTGCGGATGGTTCAGTTTACCGGGGGTGGTCTTTTGGTGCGCCTGGGACCACCATTGGCGAAGTTGTGTTCAACACAGGAATGACGGGTTATCAGGAGGTTTTGACCGATCCCAGCTATTGCGGTCAAATTGTTACCTTCACTTATCCTGAGTTGGGAAATACTGGCGTAAACCCTGAAGATGATGAATCTGCACGGCCTCAGGTACGAGGGGCGATCGCTCGCAATATTTGCCCACGTCCTAGCAATTGGCGATCGACCCAATCTTTATCGGACTACCTGAAGCAACACAACATTCCAGGCATTTACGGCATTGATACCCGCGCCCTGACGCGCAAGCTTCGCTCTGCTGGAGCCATGAATGGGGCAATCTCGACCGAAATTCTTGATCCCACAGAACTGCTGGAGCAGGTGCAAAATGCACCCAGTATGGCTGGTCTCAACTTAGTCCAGGAAGTAACGACCTCAACGATTTACGAATGGTCTGACCCCACCGATTCCGTGTGGGAGTTCAGCCCTACTGCTCAGAACGATGAGAGTGGCTCTAATTTGTTAACCGTGGTGGCGTTGGACTTTGGGATTAAGCGCAATATTTTGCGTCGTCTGGCTAGCTACGGTTGCCGCGTCCTTGTGGTTCCAGCCGACACGCCTCCTGACGAAATCATGAAATACAATCCAGACGGGATTTTTCTCTCGAATGGACCCGGTGACCCGGCGGCAGTAACCGAAGGTATTGCCACGACCAAGGCACTCTTGACCAGCCAAAAACCCATCTTCGGCATTTGTATGGGCCACCAGATTTTAGGGTTGTCGTTGGGGGCAGAAACCTTCAAGCTGAAGTTTGGTCATCGAGGACTCAATCAACCTGCTGGATTAAAGCAGCGAATTGAGATCACCAGCCAAAATCATGGATTCGCGATCGCGCCAGAATCCCTGCCTGATGCAGATGTGGAAATCACCCACCTCAACCTCAACGATCGCACGGTAGCAGGCTTGCGGCACAAATCCTTGCCATTGTTTTCGGTTCAATATCACCCGGAAGCTAGTCCTGGTCCGCATGACGCAGATTATTTGTTTGAGAACTTTGTGCAGGCTATGCGAGCTGCCAAAACTAACGGCGATCGCCCTACCGCCGTCGCCACCGAAGCAACGTCCTAAAAAACTTAAAGTTGCAAACTTGAGGTTACAGGCATGGAGCTAAGGATTATACTGGCATGAGTTGTCCTGAAAACTGGCTAAAGTGTATACTGGAGCCTCGAATTATGGACATTTTTTGTTAGGAGGGATTTATTCCTGAGCCACTCACCCTGACCGTTAGCCTTAGAGGCACACGCGAAGTCAGAGATAATTGCCAACTCTTCCGTCTGACGGGTCTGTTAGATGCATTTTCTGAACCTACCTTTCGTAAGGTGCTCACAAAATGCGTCGAAGAAGGCCCCAAGCATGTCATTTTAGATCTTTCCCATATCGACTTTGTTGATAGTTCTGGACTGGGTGCACTGGTGCAGCTAGCCAAAAAGGCGCAAGCCGCTGAGGGAACCTTGCAGATTGTCACTAATCCTCGAGTGACTCAAACTGTGAAGCTAGTTCGTCTAGAGCAATTCTTAGCTCTGCAAACTTCAGTCGATGTGGCCTTAGAGAACGTCAAGTCAGCTTGACTCATGCAAAAGTCGCGCCATCAAGCTATCCAGGCTTAACTGGATAGCTTGTCATTCTGCAAAAATGGCAAGACTGTAGCGAATCAATCGACTGACCTATGATGGAAAATAACGGTTCTGTGGGATCTAGCTGACAAGGTAAAAGCTGTCTGTGAAAGCAGAAGAAGATTGCTTAGAAATTTCGGATACACAGGCAGCTCAAGACCTGGCTAGCCCAGCTAATCTTCTGCCCACTGCTCAGTTGCAGACGATTTCACCTGGTGCATTGGCTTACTTGGGAGATGCAGTTTATGAATTGTATATCCGCTCTCAGTACCTGCTTCCTCCCAAGCGACTGCAAAGCTATCATCAGCGAGTTGTGGCGCAGGTCAGAGCTGAGAGCCAGGCTCACCATCTGCGATCGCTAGAGTCTTTGTTGACAGGCGAAGAGTTAGAAATTCTGAGACGAGGACGTAACGCCGCTTCTAGCCGCTCTAAGCGAGTGAATCCAGAAATCTATCAGCAGGCAACTAGTCTAGAAGCTTTAATGGGCTATCTATACCTAACCAATCCCCAGCGTTTGGCTTACTTATTGGCCCAACTGAAACTAGACCCAACGCTAGAGGAGTAGCTACCTCCTGGTCAACATAATGAGCCTCAGACCAGTGGGGACTTGAAGGCTCCGGGATATAAATTTTTCGAACTATTGAGAGAATAATATGGCCGCCAAGAAGAATTACTCTAAAGACCGCGGTAGAGCCGCTGAAGGCAAAGGGTCTCAATCGCAAGGTCAGTCAGGAGACCGCCAAGGCCGCCCCATCCCAAAGGATGCATCTCGCAGCTCACGTCCTCGTCTGCGCACAAAATCTGCTAAGGAGCGCCCCTCTGGTAAGGGAACCGATTATAGAGCGGGAGAATACCGAGGCAGCGACCGGAGGGGTGCAGGTGACGGAGAGCCTAGAGTCAGGCCTACTGCAAACACAGGAGACTTTCAGGCTCCTCGGCAGCGCTCAGATAAACCCACTCGTAACTTTGATAAGCGGGAACGCACCTCTGAGAGCCGCGATCGCAGTTTTGGAGAGCGCGATCGCAGTTCTGGTCGTCCCGAAGGACGGGAGCGTAACTTTGGCCCCCGTGAACGCAGTTTTGAGCCGCGTGAGCGGGGTTCGGAAGGGCGGGAACGCAGCCCTGAAAATCGTGGCCGCAGCTTTGGAGAGCGCGATCGCAGTTCTAGTTCTGAAGGCCGCAGCGAAGGCCGCGATCGGAGTTTCGGTCGTCCTGAAGGACGGGAGCGTAACTTTGGGGGTCGTGAGCGCAGCTTTGAGGGTCGCGGTGGCTCAGAAGGTCGGGGTCGCAGTTTTGAAGGTCGGAGTGAAGGTCGCGAGCGCAAGTTTGAGGGGCGGAGTGAAGGACGAGATCGAGGGCAGGAAAACCGCGATCGCCGTTTTGACGAGACTTCCACCAAACCTGCTGGCGAGTCCGAAGAAAGCGACTTGATCTATGGTCGTCATCCGGTGCTAACGGCCTTGGAAAACCAACATCCGCTCAATCGGATCTGGATTACTCCTCGACTGCGTTATGACCCTCGATTTCATACCGTGCTGCTGCAAGCCAAAGCCAATGGCACTGTCATTGACGAAGTAGAGCCGCAACGTCTCAGCTACATTGCGCCAGGTGCAAATCATCAAGGTGTGATTGCCCAGGTTGCACCCTATGAATATGCTGATTTGGGCGATTTGATTGCCCAAGCCCAAGCAGCAACGGCTCAGCCCTTAATCATTGTGGCGGATGGGATCACCGACCCCCACAACTTAGGAGCGATTATTCGGACTGCTGAAGCGCTAGGAGCCCAAGGCCTGGTGATCCCACAACGCCGAGCTTCGGGGATTACATCCGTTGTGAAGAAAGTAGCAGCAGGGGCTTTAGAAACATTTCCTGTTTCTAGGGTCGTCAATCTCACCCGGGCTTTAGAAGAACTCAAGACTGCCGGATTCTGGATTTACGGTACTGCTGCGGGAGCGAGCGAGCCCGTCCCCACGGTGAAGTTTTCTGGCCCGATTGTCCTGGTTATCGGTTCGGAAGGGGAAGGTTTAAGCTTAACGGTACAGCGCTGCTGTGATGTTTTAGTCTCCATTCCGTTAAGCGGCAAGACTCCCAGCCTCAATGCTTCCGTTGCCACAGGAATGGTACTTTATGAAATTTATCGACAGCGGCATGGCACCTCCTTTGATTTTGTCAACATGCCTAACAAGGAAGGAATTGAAAAAAGAAATGCAACAGAGTATAACAAAGTGTGAATAATAACGACAGTAAAAGCCTGCGTAGCACCCCGTAAAACGTTGGTAATCGGCACAGAAAAAGAATCATGAAAGAAGTTTTGGTCAGTTTTCTCGAGACTCTTGGGCTCGCTTTTTGGGTTGAGATTGTTACTGATAGGCCTCGGTGTACTTACTACTTCGGGCCATTCCTCAGTTCTCAAGAAGCTCAAGTTGCCAAATCTGGTTACGTTGAGGATTTGGAGCAAGAAGGCGCTCAAGGGATTCGAGTCACAGTAAAGCGCTGCAAAACCCCTGCCGACCTAACAATCGCGGATGATTTGGAGGTAAAAATGCCTCTGGGAAAGTCTCGGATTCTTAGCGGGCAGTTTTAGTAATGTGAGTTGTCACGCTCAAAATTGCCTTTAAACCTGTGGCTACCCTTGAGGTTCGCTAAGAAAACCAACCTAATTTGATTTCACCACTTCTGGATGGAGAGCTAGCCACCGATCAATATCTTTTACGACTTGATCGGGGATCTCCCAAGGGAACAGGTGAGCTGTGTTTGAGTAGCAATGCCATTGACTGTTCTGGAGGTGCTGAGCAGTCTCCCAACTAGATTGAGCCGTGATATGGCGATCTTCGGCACCCGCTAAGACTAAGCTGGGACAAGTAATTTGAGCGAGATCCGCTAGGCGGTTATAGTCTTTTCTCAAAGCGGCTGTCAGAGCTTGGGTGGCTTCTCGTGAGGTGCGGAGGTAAGCAACTAGTGCCTCATCGGCTAAATATTGGTAGGCGATCGCGGTGTGCTGCTGAATCAGATAGCGGTAGAGCGATCGCTTGCCAAAGGCTTCAATATTCCACTGCCAACCGGGGGAAAGGCGATTGATCATCGATGCTAACCCCGTATAGAAATTGTCCTGCCAAGTGATGGGCGGATGGCTACCACGTGGGCGAGCTGCTGTCGCAACCAAAATTAAGCCACTGACTCGTTCGGGAAATTTTAGGGCTAGCTCCATCGCCAAAATGCCACCTAACGACCAACCCAAAACTAAGCAACGCGAAACTTGATAGCGATCGAGCACCGCTTCTAGATCCAGTAGATGATCTTCCATCTCAAAAGCTTGCTGAGCAGGGCTGTTGCCATAACCCCGTAAATCCGGCGCAATGGTCTGGAAACGCTGCGATAAATGATTGGTAAACACTGACAAACTACTGCCTGATCCGGGATGGCCGTGCAGACAAAGAATGGGAAATCCTTGCCCTTGGTTCTGCACATGTAAACGAGCAGCTTGAGCAGTGCGATCGAAACTCGAATTTTGCGATTGCATCTTAACCCCTAATTTCTCAATTTCTATAGTGGCTGACCAGAACTTTATTCGCCTAAACAGATAAGGTGTATTTGCAGAAACGTATACTAAAGTTTTGGACTTTGAGTCAGGAAGAGGTCGCTGCATGGCATCCATCCGCGAGTTGCATCAACAGCTTGTCAGCAAAGAGCGCTCGGCTGTGGAAATTACCCAAGAAGCTCTAGAGCGTATTCAAGCCCTAGAGCCGAAATTGCATAGCTTTCTGTGCGTCACGGCAGATCGGGCGCTAGAGCAAGCACGGCAAGTCGATGCCAAAATTGCGGCAGGGGAAGAAATCGGACTGTTAGCAGGTATCCCTGTAGGGATTAAGGACAATCTCTGTACGCAGGGTATTCCCACGACCTGCGGTTCGCGAATTTTAGAAAACTTTGTGCCACCCTACGAGTCCACAGTGACCCAGAAGCTAGCTGCCGCTGGAGCTGTAATGGTGGGTAAAACCAACCTGGACGAGTTTGCGATGGGTAGCTCCACCGAGAACTCAGCGTATCAAGTCACCGCGAATCCTTGGGATCTAGAGCGTGTGCCTGGTGGCTCCTCTGGTGGTTCGGCGGCGGCGGTTGCGGCTAGAGAGTGCGTAGTCGCTTTGGGATCGGATACCGGCGGATCGATTCGGCAACCCGCTTCCTTCTGCGGTGTGGTGGGTCTGAAGCCAACCTATGGCTTGGTTTCGCGCTATGGTTTGGTGGCTTATGCTTCTTCGTTAGATCAAATTGGGCCGTTTGGTCGCAGTGTCGAAGATGCCGCAGTTTTGTTGCAGGCGATCGCGGGCTACGATGCCAAAGACTCGACCAGCCTTAACGTAGAAATCCCGGACTACTCGAAATTTCTCAAGCCTGATCTCAAACCTAGAGGTCGGCGCAAAATTGGGGTAATTCAAGAAACCTTTGGCGAAGGACTTGATCCGGTCGTAGAAGCCGCAGTCACCAAAGCGATTCAACAACTTCAGGATTTGGGCGCGGAAATTCAAGTAATTTCTTGTCCTAGTTTCCGCTACGGTTTGCCCACTTACTACATCATTGCGCCCTCTGAAGCTTCGGCTAATTTGGCTCGCTATGATGGCGTGAAATATGGCTTTCGTTCGGAAGACCCTGATAACATCCTGGCGATGTATACTAAGACCCGCGCTCAAGGGTTTGGCTCTGAGGTGAAGCGGCGGATCATGATTGGCACCTATGCTTTGTCTGCTGGATACTACGACGCTTATTACCTGAAGGCGCAAAAAGTTCGGACTTTGATCAAGCAAGACTTCGAGCGAGCCTTTGAACAAGTGGATCTGTTAGTTTGTCCCACTGCCCCTTCTACGGCATTTAAGGCGGGTGAGAAAACAGCTGATCCGTTAAGCATGTATCTGTCTGACTTGATGACCATTCCGGTGAACTTAGCGGGCTTACCAGGCTTGAGCGTTCCCTGTGGCTTTGATGACAAAGGCATGCCCATTGGTCTACAGATGATCAGCAATGTGCTGCGGGAAGATATCTTGTTCCAGGTTGCCTATGCCTATGAGCAATCTACGCCTTGGCACGAGCAATTGCCCTATCTGGGTTAACTCTGTTTTCTCTCTAAAGATCCATTAGTGAACATTCAGAGTCTAGTTATTATGCCTTCAGTCTTCCTATAGGGATGACGCAATTTCTAGACTCTAAGGCAGGATATATGAAGTTAGGCTCATTTTGGCAACTCTCCTCCCTGACGCTAGCTTTAGTGGGTGCTGCTCACGCGATCGCCCCGAGCGCTCAAGCTCATCACGATCCGATCCACTCTGCTGAAGAAACAGTGACTCGTACAGTTGCGAGTCCTGACACCACAATGCCTCTGGCGCTAGGAAGCAGCTTGTTACTAGGAGTCGCGGCAGCAGGCTCCTACTATGTGTTCAAGCGGCGCTCTATTTAGCTGGAGTGGCACTTAGCTAAAGTGGTACAGAGAATGGCGCTAGTCAGTAACAACCCCAACGGGCGTTACGGCTAGCGCTCTTCATTGGCTCTGGAATTGAAACTTATGCCCACGCTGGTTTTGCTGTTCAAACTCTTGCTGAAGTTACTGCTGGTCTTGGGAGGAGGGCTGGCGATCGCCTATTTAGCAGCTTGTGTCTTCCTGCTATTTCGGCAAAATCGGTTTATCTTCTTTCCTGCTCCCGTTAGCGAAACCACACCCGCAGTTGTCAATCTGGTTTATCAAGATATCTGGATACCCATCACCACTCCTACAGGCAAAGCAGAGCGCTTACATGGATGGTGGATGCCCGCTACAGAGCCAGAACAAGGCGTGGTTTTGTATGTACATGGCAATGGGGCGAATGTGGGAGCCACTGTATCCCAATCCCAGCGGTTTCATCAGCTAGGGCTATCTGTCTTTGTGTTTGACTACCGAGGATATGGTCGCAGTGAGGGCAGTTTTCCTACTGAAGCGCAGGTTTATGCAGATACACAGGCTGCGTGGAACTATTTAACTCAAGTCCGGGAGATTCCACCGGAACAGATTTTTCTTTATGGTCATTCCTTAGGTGGGGCGATCGCGATTGACTTAGCCATCAAGCAGCCTGAAGTTGCTGGGCTGATCGTGGAAAGTAGCTTTACTTCCATGCGCCGGATGGTCGATGTTCGAGGTGGATTTGGTCTATTTCCAGCGGATTTGTTGTTGACGCAGAAGTTTAACTCTCTGGAAAAGGTGCGATCGCTGAAGACGCCTGTGTTGTTCATCCACGGCATTCTAGACTTGACAGTCCCCGCAGAAATGAGCCGTACTTTATTTCAGGCAGCGCCAGAACCCAAGCAACTTTTATTGGTGGAGGATGCGGGACACAATGATGTCGCTGCCATTGGTGAGGGCCGCTATCTTCAAGTGATTCAACAATTTGTGGAGCAGGTGCAGACTAGGCAAAAACAAACTGCTATTTCTTAGTGATTGAGGAGTGAGGCGCTAAGTTAGCGATCGCCTAAAATTAGGAGGTAGCAGGGCTTTGCTGAGAACTGTATACCCAAGCTACTTAGTTGTGAAGTGTTGTTTTGAGCGATATCAACCTTGATCTCCCTGATTTGTTGATCTGAGCAGGTCAGAATAAAGTCAGATAAACCGTAAATTTGCGGATAAGCTTATTGAGGGGTGCGTAAACGGCTAGTACGCCTGATGAGCGTGCTAAATGTCATTTATTCACTGAAAGCCAAGATTGAGTTGCAGGTTGATGACTGCTGAAGAAGCATTAGGGATTGTTGAGCAGGTTCTAGAGGTAGGCCGCTTAAATAAAGTGCAAGAGACGGTATTTAAGCGAGCTTGGGAAGGATGGTCATATTCAGAAATTGCGAAAGAATCTGGCTATGACCAAGGCTACATCAAAGATACGGGTGCTAAGTTGTGGCAGTTACTCTCGGATGCTTTAGGCGAGAGAGTCACAAAATTCAACTGTCCAACCGTGTTGAAGCGATCGCAAGCCAAGCGCCAGGAAGTTGCAGTTAGCGATCGAGGAGACAGTAGCACCTCCTTAGCTCACGCTTCTAGCTCCTCACTCCCGGCTCAAGATTGGGGAGAAGCGATTGATGTGTCGATCTTTTATGGTCGAGCCGATGAACTCAGCACTTTGCGTCAGTGGGTTCAGCAAGACCGTTGCCGTCTCGTCACCCTTTTGGGGATGGGAGGGATTGGTAAAACAGCTTTGTCTGTCAAAGTTGGGGAGCAATTACAGGGTGAGTTTGAGTGTCTGATTTGGCGATCGCTGCGAGATGCCCCGCCCTTACCAGAGCTACTCGCAACTTTGATCAAGTTTTTATCCCGTCAGCAAGACATCACCTTGCCAGAAAGTTTAAGCGGCCAGCTTTCTCGTCTGTTGGAGCTGTTACGAGGATCTCGCTGTCTACTGATTCTGGATAACTTTGAGGCGATCCTCCAAGGAGGTATGCGAGCAGGAGCTTACCGCAGCGGCTATGAAAGCTATGGAGAGTTGCTGAGGCGGGTCGGCGAGATCTCCCATCAAAGTTGTTTGGTGATTACAACTCGGGAGAAACCTCAAGAAGTCGGAGCGCTAGAAGGAGATTTGCTGTCTGTGCGAACGCTGCCAGTAGCTGGGTTAGAGGCGATCGCAGGGCATGAAATTTTGCTGGCTAAAGGATTGGCAGGTTCGACCACCGAACAAGAGCAGTTGATCGAGCACTACCGCGGAAATCCGTTGGCGCTCAAGATTGCCGCTACCTCAATTCAGGATTTATTTGCCGGTGATATTGCGGCATTTCTCGACCAAGGTATGGGAGCATTTAACGGCATTGCGACCTTACTGACTCAACAGTTTGAGCGCTTGTCAGACATAGAAGCTCAGGTGATGTATTGGCTAGCAATTAATCGGGAACCAGTTGTTCCGGCAGAATTGCAAGTCAACATGATACCGGAGATTTCCAGACCCAAATTGATGGAGACTCTGGAATCGCTGACATGGCGCTGTCTGATTGACACAGCCAAGCCGACTGCTGGTGCGACTCGCCCACTGGGATTTACGCAACAGCCCGTGGTGATGGAATATGTGACTGAGAAACTGATCGAGCAAGTCTGTGAGGAGATCGTCACGGTGTCTCCTCGGTTGCTGTTGAGTCATGTATTGATGCAGGGGCAAGCCAAAGAGTATATTCGGGAAAGCCAAATTCGGCTCATTCTAAAAGCTGTGGTGGAGCGATCGCTGACCAAATTAGGCTCTCTGCAACAGCTTGAGCAAAAACTGAATCAGCTGCTGACTCAGCTACAGAACCAATCACTCAGCTTCACCGGATATGGCGGTGGCAATCTCCTCAACTTGTTTCGTCAGCTAGAGACGAATTTAGCAGGTTATGATTTTTCCGGGTTAAAGATCCGCCAAGCCTATCTACAAGATGTCAATTTACACCAAGTAAATTTCGCTCAGGCAGAATTCATTCACTGTGTTTTTGCAGCGACTTTCGGCGGCATTACTTCCGTAGCCTTTAACGCAGACGGTCAGCTCTTAGCCACCAGTGATACCAATGGCGACATTCATATTTGGAGAGCAACAAACAGCAAGCAGATGGTAGCTTGCAAAGGCCATAATAGTTGGGTTTGGGCGGTTGCTTTTAACCAGGACAGCCGAGTTTTAGCCAGTTGTGGGCAAGATCATACAGTGCGGCTGTGGAATGTAGAAACAGGACAATGCCTCAAAACTTTGCATGGACACACCAGCATTGTCACGGCGATCGCCTTTGCGCCTCATCCTAGTTTTCCCGATAGTGCAGCAGCGCAAATCCTCATTAGTAGTAGTACCGACCATACCATCCGCATTTGGGATATCCAGACAGGGAATTGCCTACGAGTTTTGGCAGGGCATACCGCTTGTGTCTGGGCAGTGAGTGTTGCTGCTAGTGGCCAAACCCTAGCCAGTGCAGGTGAAGATCAAACCATCAAGCTATGGGCGATCGCCACAGGAGAATGTTTCAAGAGCTTCCCGGCTCATAGTCATTGGATCAAAGCGCTGGCACTCAGTCCAGATGGACAAACGCTGGTGAGTGGCAGTTTTGACAATACCGTGAAGCTCTGGAATGCTAACACGGGAGAATGTCTGAAAACGCTTCCAGGGCATGTCAGCACCGTAGCCTCTGTCGCGTTCAGCCCGAACGGTAAAGTGGTTGCCAGTGGTAGCTATGACCAAACCGTCAAGCTGTGGAGTGTGCCTTCAGGTGAATGTCTCACTACCTTAGAGAAACATACCAATCGAGTTTGGTCTGTAGCTTTTCATCCAGAGGGACATCTACTCGCGAGCGGGGGAGATGACCATACAGCCAGAATTTGGGATATCTCTACGAGCCAATGTGCCAGAACTATTCAGGGGCACAGCAACTCGATCTATGCGATCGCCCTGAGCCCGGATCAGCAATGGCTCGCGAGTGGCCATGAAGACCAAACAGTTAGATTATGGGATTTCAACGCCATAGATTCAGACGCATCTCGCAGTTTGGGCTACCCGCTGAAAAAAATCTTTCGCGGACATACGAATCGTATCTTTGGCGTCGCCTTTACGCCGGATAGTCAAACTTTAGTCACAGGCAGCCTAGACCGCACAATTAAACTGTGGAATGTGCAAACTGGAGAATGCCTAAAAACATTGCAAGGTCACACCAGTTGGGTCTGGGCGATCGCCTTAAGTCCAGATGGCAGATTAGTCGCCAGTGGTAGTTACGACCATCTAGTCAAGTTGTGGGACATCACCAGTGGAGAATGTCTCCAGACATTGTCAGGACATACGAGTTCTGTGTTGTCAGTTGCCTTTAGTCCAGATGGCCGCTTGCTTGCGAGTGGTGGTTATGAGCAAATGATTAATCTGTGGGATGTGGCTACAGGCCAATGTCTCAGAACCCTCCAAGCGCATGCTAATCGAGTGTGGTCTGTGTCGTTTTGCCCGGATGGTCAACTACTGGCAACCGGGGGAGATGACTTCACCATCAAACTGTGGAATATTGCCACTGGAGAATGTGAGAGAACTCTGTCAGGACATACCAGTGCCGTTCTATCCATTCTCTTTCATCCCAGCAGTGATCAGCTCATTACTGGTAGTGCTGACAGAACGATTAAGATTTGGAGCTTAAGTACCGGAGAATGTCTCAACACCTTGTCGGGTCATCAAAACTGGGTTTGGTCCTTGCTTTTGGAGGCCCGTCATCACCTGTTGTGGAGTGGGAGCCAAGACGAAACGATGAAGTGTTGGGATCTGGAAACTGGAACCTGTCTCAACACCTTGCAACCACCGCGACCCTATGAAGGAATGAATATTACAGAGGTCAAAGGCTTAACAGAAGCCCAAAAAACCACATTAATCGCCTTGGGAGCGATCGCCGACTCGTAGCACCAAACGCGACTGTATTACTCTGCACTCAAAGATTTGGTTAAACCCCGCGGGCGATCGACATCTAGCCCCCGATACACCGTGATGTAATAGGCCAAGAGTTGTAAGGGAATCACCGTCAAAATCGGCGAGAGCAACTCATCTACCTCTGGGATTGGCACCAAGGAATCAAACAAAGCGGCGGCTTCAGAATTTGCAGGCGTGGTAATGCCAATTAACCTAGCGCCACGAGATTTCACCTTTTGCAGATTCGCCAAGGTTTTGTCATAAACTTGCCCTGGCACCGCGATCGCGACCACCGTTACTTGCTCATCCAGAATCGCGATCGGCCCGTGGAGGAACTCTCCCGCCGCATAACCTTCAGCATGAATATAGCTGGTCTCCTTTAGCTTCAAAGCTCCTTCGAGCGCAATGGGGTAATTAATCCCCCTAGCCAAAAAGATAAAATCTTGAATTTCCACCAACTCTTTCGCTAGTTGGGCGATCTCGTCTGTTGCTGCTAAGATTCGGGAGATCTTTTCGGGTAACCGTTCTAGCTCTCTGAGCAAGATATTAAGGCGATCGCTAGATAGCATTTGGCGGCGACAAGCCAGATCCAGCGCCAAGGTGTAGAACACTATTAACTGAGCGACAAAACTCTTGGTTGCTGCCACTCCCACTTCCTGTTCAGAAGGTGCATGTAGGATATGGTCTACTCGTTGCTGTAGGGTACTGTCCGGTTGATTGGTTAAACCTAGCAAGCGAGGACGGCAAGCTGGAGTGAGTCGAGACCGCCGTTGTTGCTCGAATGCCAGGGCCTTAAGTGTGTCTGCTGTTTCTCCCGACTGAGTGACCGCGATCGTCAGTGTATTGGGAGTTAGGGGAAATGGGTGATCTGGAAACTCCGAAGCATAACGAACTCTAGTCGGGATACCTGCCAATTGTTCTAGCCAATATTGCCCAACTAAACTGGCATGGAGACTGGTGCCACAAGCAACAATGTGAATTTCGGCCAAACCGTTATAGAGGCTGGCTGGTAATTCCAGATGGATTGGAGACTCTGAAGCGCGATTCTGTGTCCAATCCAAATTCAGATACTTCTCTAGGCAAGCCCGAACGACATCAGGTTGCTCATAGATCTCTTTCAGCATGAAATGCCGAAATTCTGGGTGCCGAAATTCTGGGCGATCGTCCAGCATGGAGGATAAGTCTAACAGGGCTGACAGTATTGCTGACAATATTAATAGCAACCCAAGCTAGCTTAAAAAACATGGGGCAGAAGACCGAATTATTCACTGGCGATCTTTCTGCCCCTTAGTAGATGGACGGAGAATTCAGCTTACTGATAAACCGTAACGGTTGGTAATCTGATCTGAACTGTGGGAGTCGCAGGTGCCTGGGTGCTGCTTTGCTCTCCTACTGTGGGCACCACGAAACCCCCCTTACTAGGCGCACTAGGGGAGGGAATAACAGATGGGAGACTGGGAGCGGGTGTCACCTTAATACCGTTGGTGGGTAAAGGACGACTGGAGTTAGTCACGGGGGGAATGCTCACCGCAGGCGTGATGGTGGGGAGCTTGACACTAGAAGTGCTGGGTCTATTTCCCGTCTTGGTTTCTGGCGGGGGTACCAGAATAGGAACGGACGTGGATGCAGTTGGTTTCGGAGACGTTACCCCAATTGGCTGACTAATCGGTTGACCAATCGGCTGGCTAACGGGCTGACTTATGGATTGAGGAGGAGGGACTGGCACTGGAATCACAGTTGCAGTCGCGGGGGTTTTGGGAATCACTACTGTGGGTTGAGCAGGCCGAACGGTCCCAATTGGTTGCGTGGGTCGAACGATCCCAATTGGTTGAGTAGGTCGAGCCGCTGGTAGGGGAGCAGGAACAGTTACAGGTCCATTGGAAGGCCGAGTCGAGCCAGTCGTCGGCAGAGTCACAGGTTTAGTCGAGCCCACCGCAGGAATCGTAGTAGGTGAAGTCGAACCCGTGGCAATATTGCTGGGTAGCAAGGTCTCCGGAGCCAAATCATTGGTGAGATAAACATGACCCAATGGGCGATCGTTGTAAACCCGCTTACTCAAGCGCCAACCTGGATCAAGGAAAATCTTGGCGAAGCCTGAGTCTAAGCCACGGGTTCTGCCAATTTCCAATGCTGGTAAATTTTGTCCCCGGTTGGGTTGCCCGATGAGCACCAATTCATTGTTGCGTTTGACCACTCGCAAACTATACTTCAAGCCTAGGTCTTGGCCTGCCATTCGCAGAGAGTAGCCATTGCTATCGGTGCTGCGTCCACAAATGCCAGTGAAGTCAAAGCCGAGTAACAGCGGTTCTACAGACGTATGGCTTCCTGTGGCGATTCCGCCTTCTTGCCAGCAGGCCTGCTTATTGGAGACCTGTTCTAAGATGAGGAGTTGGTGAGCTTGTCGGCCATAGGGAGCAGCTACAGCAATAAATTTGCTCTGATCTACCTCCTGTTGACTGAAGGTAGCAGCCGCGATCGCTGGATTAACGGAACTGATGGCACTCAACGCTAGCGTGGCTGAGACAGCCAATTGGAGTCGCAGGGAATTCGACATAGTGGTTGGGAGAAATCTTGTGTGTGAGGTATTAATAGTGATTGCACCAGTTCCGATAAAGTTGCTGGCCTTATATTAATTTTTTAACGACTTGGGACTGGGATGGTCCGGTTATTTTGAGCCTCATTTTTACTTAAAGTGCCCTAAATATATCAGTCAAGCCCGCAAAACTTAACCGCATTTCGGCTCTAAAGCGAATAAAATAGTGCAAGAGTACTATCAGGCAGCCTGAGGTAAATGGCACAGTTGACTTAAACTTCACTTAATAACTTAACCTCCGCTAGATATTGGGAGTGATGGGGTTAACTTATTGGTGCGAACACTAGATATGCGGTAATCTAATCTCCATCCGTCTGTGGTTGAGAAGCCCATGTCTTTCGTTGGCCTGCATATTCACAGTGACTACAGCTTGCTCGACGGAGCCAGCCAGTTGCCCGCCCTCATCGATCGCGCCTTGGAACTCGGTATGCCCGCGATCGCGCTGACGGATCACGGAGTCATGTATGGGGCGATCGAATTAATCAAAGTTTGCCGTGGCAAAAATATTAAGCCAATTATTGGCAACGAAATGTATGTGATCAACGGCGACATTGAGAAGCAAGAGCGCCGTCCTCGCTATCACCAAGTTGTCCTGGCTAAAAACACTCAGGGCTACAAGAATCTCGTAAAGCTCACCACCATCTCTCACCTAAAGGGTGTGCAGGGTAAAGGCATTTTTTCTCGCCCTTGTATTAATAAAGACTTATTGCAGCAATACCACGAAGGGCTAATTGTCACGAGTGCTTGCCTGGGCGGTGAAGTGCCGCAAGCCATCATGCAAGGTAAACCAGAAGTCGCGCGTCGAGTGGCTCAGTGGTACAAAGATCTGTTTGGAGAGGATTATTATCTCGAAATTCAAGATCACGGTTCTACCGAGGACCGCATCGTTAATGTTGAAATTATTAAAATTGCTCGCGAGTTAGACATCAAAATTGTCGCCACTAACGACTCGCATTTTATTTCTTGCTTTGATGTCGAAGCTCATGATGCGCTGTTATGCATTCAAACGGGTAAGTTAATTGCTGAGGATAAACGGCTGCGCTATAGCGGAACTGAGTATCTAAAATCAGCAGATGAAATGCGGCAACTCTTCCAAGATCATTTGCCTGATGAAGTGATTGAAGAGGCGATCGCGACCACCCTAGAAGTTGCTGAAAAAGTAGAACCTTACGACATCTTAGGCAAAGATCCTTTACCCAATTATCCTGTTCCCGAAGGTCACACTCCTGATACTTATCTGGAATATGTAACTTGGGAAGGTCTACTCCAGCGATTAAGCTGTCAATCCCGTCAAGAAATACCTCCTACCTATCGCGAGCGGTTGGAGTATGAGCTAAAAATGCTCCAGCAAATGGGATTTCCTAACTACTTTTTAGTTGTTTGGGACTACATTAAATACGCCAGAGATAGTGGCATTCCAGTGGGACCAGGGCGTGGTTCAGCCGCAGGTTCTCTAGTCGCCTACGCTCTAAAAATTACTAATATTGATCCGGTTCATCATGGCTTATTATTTGAGCGATTTTTGAATCCAGAACGGAAGTCAATGCCTGATATTGATACCGATTTCTGCATTGAAAAACGTGACCAAATGCTGGAATATGTCACCCGCAAATATGGTGAAGATCGAGTAGCGCAAATTATTACTTTCAACCGCATGACCTCAAAAGCGGTGCTGAAAGATGTAGCCAGAGTGTTGGATATTCCCTACGGTGAATCCGATCGCATGGCGAAATTGATTCCAGTGGCCCGGGGCAAACCCGCCAAGCTCAAGGTCATGATTTCGGACGGCACTCCCGCCCCAGAATTTAAAGAAAAATACGATGGTAATCAAACCATTCCCAACACTTCAGTCACTTATCGCCGCTGGATTGATATGGCAATCCGGATTGAAGGCACGAACAAAACCTTTGGGGTTCATGCTGCTGGTGTGGTGATCTCAGCACAGCCTCTAGATGAAATTGTGCCGTTACAACGGAACAATGATGGCTCTGTAATTACTCAATATTTTATGGAGGACATCGAGAATATTGGCCTCCTAAAAATGGATTTTCTGGGTCTTAGAAACTTGACGATGATCCAGAAAACGGTTGACTTAATTGAGCAAACGCATGGCCAAAAAGTTGATCCAGACGAAATTCCTATTGATGATCCCAAAGCTTTTGCTCTACTCGCCAAAGGTGAACTAGAAGGTATTTTTCAGTTAGAGTCTTCTGGCATGCGCCAGGTAGTGCGTGACCTCAAACCTTCCAATCTAGAAGATATTTCATCAATTCTGGCTCTTTACCGTCCGGGACCTTTGGATGCGGGTCTAATTCCTAAGTTTATTAACCGCAAACATGGCCGAGAACAAATTGATTACGCTCACCAAATTTTAGAGCCTATTCTCAAAGAGACTTACGGCATCATGGTCTATCAAGAGCAAATCATGAAAATTGCTCAAGATATGGGTGGCTATTCACTGGGTCAAGCCGATTTGCTACGCCGAGCCATGGGTAAAAAGAAGGTATCTGAGATGCAAAAGCATCAAGAAATCTTTGTGGACGGCTCAACTAAAAGTGGTGTGAAGTCCAAAATTGCCGAAGAACTCTTCAATCAAATGGTGCTCTTCGCAGAATATTGCTTTAATAAATCCCATTCCACAGCTTATGGGTATGTAACCTACCAAACTGCTTATTTAAAGGCGAATTATCCAGTCGAATATATGGCAGCGTTATTGACTGCTAATAGTGGCGACCAGGATAAAGTTCAAAAATACCTCAGTACTTGCTTGAGTATGGGGATCGAAGTAGAGCCACCAGACATCAATCGATCGCTGGTGGACTTTACCCCGCTTAAAACCAGTATTTTGTTCGGTTTGTCAGCGGTGCGTAACGTCGGGCAAGGTGCGATCGAGTGTATTTTGGCTGCCCGTGATGAAGGAGGTTCTTTCAAGTCGCTGGCAGATTTATGCGATCGCGTGGATTCTCGCTCAGTGAACCGCCGAGCTTTAGAAGCCTTAATTCAGTGCGGGGCGATGGATGCTTTTGACCCTAACTCCAACCGCAACCAGCTAATTCAAGATTTGGAGCTAGTGACTGACTGGGCGCAATCACGGGCGAAGGATCGAGCGATTGGGCAGGGTAACTTGTTCGATCTATTTGGTGGAGCAACGGCTGAAAGCCCTGATACAACTGCTACTAATTTTGAATCTGCTCCTAAAGCGCCGCCCGTAGAAGATTTTCCGCAACAAGAAAAGCTACGGCTAGAGAAAGAATTGCTCGGTTTCTACATCTCCGACCATCCGCTGAAATCGGTGCAGCAATCCGCTAAAATCTTGGCCCCGATCAATATTTGTGACTTGGGCGATCAGCGTGACGATGTCACCATTAGCGCCATCATCATGCTGTCCAGCGTCAAGCCTGTCGTCACTAAAAAAGGCGATCGCATGGCGATTGTGCAAATTGAAGACTTAACCGGACAAGCGGAAGCTGTTGTCTTTCCGAAATCTTTTGAGCGGATTGGCGCCTACATTATCCCTGACGCGCGTTTAATGATTTGGGGCAAAGTCGATCGCCGCGATGACCGCAACCAGTTCATTATTGATGATGCTGAACCTGTGGAAGAAGTACGAATGTTGATGGTGGAACTCGATCCCCAGCGAGCCAGCAATATTGAAGACCAACACCGCTTACGGACAGTCCTCCTAGAGCATCGAGGTGAAGAAGAGAGAGCCAAAATTTCTGTAGTGGCCGTTATTTCAGCACCGAATCGCCGTCAATTTGTCCGTTTAGGAGCGCAGTTCCGCGTTCAAGATTATCAAGCTGCTGTGAATGCCTTGGCCCAAGCTGGATTTCAAGCTAGAGCATCGGCTTTGGTGAATGCGTAACGTTGTGGTTTGGGGCTATGCTGGCGCTGGAAATAATCGTAATTAATGTCAGGCATAATTCGGGTAGTCGTACTAAGCTCAGAAGTAGTGCTACCTGAAAAATTCTTTGGAAGACCAGCATCCGAACTCCCCCAATTCCGAGTTAACAGCAGGTCTCAACAAATTGGTTGAGGCTGTGGTTAAATCTGCGATCGCCGCCCACAAAAGCCAAAACTTAGAAGATGCCTTGGCTATTCGAGATGAATTACAGCGTTTGCCGAGAACCTGGATGACTGAAGTCATCAATGGCGTGATGCTGGAATTAGTCCGAATCGACCCCATTTTGTGCCGCTGGTTCGTTCTAGATGTGTTTCTTTACGATGCTGACCCCGAAGGTAAAGCAGATGTAGCGGAGCGCATCAATCTAATGCTGGCTGACCTCAAAGCCAAGGATTCTTAACAAGAACTGATTTAGGGCTGTTTATGTGGGAACCAACCAGGACAAAATTCATCATAACTTGTTGCTTACCTCATGGTTATTTAGTAATTGATGGGCACTCTAAGTAAGGCTGTAGAAATCATTAAATCTGTACAGCGGATTCAGGGACCTCGGTAGGATGAGCGGTATTAAACCAGCAACCCTCTACTTCAGAAGTGTTCCCTAACTGAACTACTTTGTGAGGAGAGCCCGTGATGTCAGAAAAACTTTTGCTAGCTGTTACCATTACCTTCTCCCTAAATTTATTTTTAGGCGGTAACTGGTCCCCAGGTTCCCAAGCTTCGGAAACCGCCCAAAACCCGGTTGGTTCCAGTCAACTTGCCAATAACTCAGAAACTCAAGCTTTCTTTACCAATCTCATCAAACCTCCTGCCCTATAGCCCTCCGCGCCTTTGGGGTTGATAGAACTTGTTTGAGGTTGAAACAATCTGGCAATCCTCAAAGTACTATTGAAATGTTGTTAATGAAAACCATGTGCAAGATGCAGGATTATCAGCTCTAGATATAAGGATGGGCCTCTACTTAGCGGCTCAATCTCAATTCTTAGAGCTAAAACTAACTGAGACGAATCTTGGGAACTCTCTGAATCTAGCGGCGTCAAACCAAACAGGAATGTTATAGACCCAGATTCCACCCATGAGTCACTCTCTTCCTGTATCCTGGTCCACGGTTGAGGCAAATGCTCCTCAAGTGCCAGTGCAACCCGAAAAACTCTCAAATTACGATTTGATTTTGCAATGTCAAGAAGGGCTACGGCCCGATCGCTCGGCATTTGCTGAATTAATGCGGCGCTACCAGTCCCATGTAGAACGGGTCTTGTATCATCTTGCTCCCGATTGGCAGGATCGCTCAGATCTGGCTCAAGAAGTCTGGATTCGGGTTTACCGCAACGTCAAACGCTTAAACGATCCAGTGAAGTTCCGGGGTTGGCTCAGCCGTATTGCCACCAACTTGTTCTATGACGAACTGCGGAAGCGCAAGCGAGTATCAGAGCCTCTATCGCTAGATGCACCGCGAGCGATGGATGACGGAGAAATGGATTGGGAGATTGCTTCTGCTGATCCTGGCCCCGAAGAACACTTGACGACCCGCGAGTTTTACGACCAATTGCGGGAGGCGATCGCTGACCTACCTGAAGTTTTCCGCACCACCATCGTGTTGCGCGAAATTGAAGGCATGGCCTATGAAGAAATTGCCGAGATTACGGGCGTTTCTCTGGGTACTGTAAAGTCAAGAATTGCTAGAGCAAGGCAGCGCTTGCAGTTTCAATTGCAAAACTATTTGGATGGTCAGTAACATCAACCGTAAGAGATACGGTTAGGGTCTCTGACTTAGGAACAGTGTCAGGCTCAAGCTGTTCTTCTATGATTGGTCTATTAGACTAAATGGTCTGTAAATTTTAGTGTGTTTTCCTGGCGTGACCTGGTAGTGATGTAAAGATGATGTCTGATTTTGAGTCCCGTAACAGCTCTAAACCAACGTCCCCTGAAGATGGTTTCACTGGACAGATTGATAACCCCCATCAACCTACGGGTGCCCGTTCTATGCTCCAACGCGATCGCTTCGAATTATTGAGTGCTTACCTGGATGGTGAAGTCACTGCCGCAGAACGTAAGCAAGTCGAAGAATGGCTAGCAACAGACCCCGTTGTTAAGCGTTTGTACATCCGCTTGCTGGAATTGCGCCAAGGCTTGCAGGCGATGCCCGTACCTGCGGCAAGTCAATCGGTTGACCAAACCGTTGATGCCGTGTTCAAGCGAGTTAATCGTCGGCCTAAGCAACTTCTACTTTGGGGTGGCGCAGCGGTTGCAGCTTTATTTGTGGGTGCGGTTTCCGGATTCCTTCCCGGCAACAACTCTTTCAGCCCCCAGTTTGCCCAGTCTCCTATTGAAGGCTCAGGTGCAGCTCAGAATGCACAACTGCCTAGCTTGGCGCAGCCCGTTAATTCTGACGCTTTGATGATTGCTCTAGACCAGCCAGTGGTGGAAATTCCCAAGGCTCCGGTTTCTCTACCAGCGGATGCAGTCGAAGATATTCATAACGACTCCAACGATAATATTCGCTAGATATTTCTTAGCGAAGTATGAGTGGCTAGACGGGCTCTAGCGATCGCGGGTCTCAATTTTTCAGGCAACGAAACCAGGTCACAAAAGAGGTAAAACAGGGGTGGAAGCTGTTTTACCTCTTTCGTTTTGTCAGTGTTTTCTCAACTGGGTCGGGCTTGCGCCAGCCAAATTCCATCGGGGATTAGGACGCCTCGGAGTTGTTGAATGTGATGGAGGTGCATGAGGTAAGCCCAAGTCCTGCCCAACGGTTGCCCCTCTGAGTCGAAAACCGTAATCACTTCTCGTTGATATTCGTTTTGCTCTAGCGATCGCCCTGGGACAAAATCTTCTAAAGCATCCAAGCGGGACAAGATGGCTGTGTCCTCGAAGCTAAGCAAAAATCCGTGCACAGTTTGCGTTCCCCAAGTCATGGCTGGGTAGCCCAAGGATAGAGCAAAAAGCTGACCACGGGCGATCGCGGGAGTTGCGGCAATGACCTTACCTGCACAGTAGCGTTGATAATTCACCTCTCCGGGCTTGAGGGTGCCGTAGACAAAGACTCTCAAGAAATCCATTTGCAATGTAATAGACTCGTGTCGAGCAACTAGAATAGGTAGGCAAACCAGATGACTGAAATTTAGCAGGAGTTCCGTTCGTGGAGTCCCGGTATACCCCCAAAGCAATTGAGGACAAGTGGCAGCAAACTTGGGCTGAGCTAGGCTTAGACCAGACCTCTACAGATCCTAACGAGCCCAAATTCTACGCGCTGTCCATGTTTCCCTATCCTTCGGGTAATCTGCACATGGGGCACGTGCGGGTGTATACCATTGCCGATGTGATTGCGCGACTGAAGAAAATGCAGGGCTACCGAGTGCTGCACCCAATGGGTTGGGATGCCTTTGGCCTACCTGCTGAAAACGCGGCGATCGATCGCGGCATTCAACCTGCGGAGTGGACTTACAAAAACGTCGCTCAAATGCAGAAGCAGTTGCAGAAGCTGGGCACCTGTTTCGACTGGAGTCGAGAAGTCACCACTTGCTCGCCAGATTACTACCGCTGGACGCAATGGATTTTTTTGCAGTTTTACCAAGCTGGCTTGGCCTACCAAAAAGAGTCAGCAGTGAACTGGGACCCGGTTGACCAAACCGTGTTGGCGAATGAGCAGGTAGATAATGAAGGTCGTTCTTGGCGATCGGGCGCGAAGGTAGAGCGCAAGCTGCTGAAGCAGTGGTTCCTCAAGATTACCGATTATGCTGAGCAACTCTTGACTGATTTGGACAAGCTCAAGGGTTGGCCAGAGCGGGTCAAGCTGATGCAAGCCAACTGGATTGGCAAATCGGTGGGGGCTTATTTGGAATTCCCCATCGTCGGTTCTGACGAAAAAATTGGGGTGTTTACCACGCGCCCGGATACGGTTTATGGCGTGACTTATGTGGTGCTTGCGCCAGAACATCCCCTTACGGCTCGCGTCACTACAAGCGATCGCCAAGAGGCCGTGGCAGCATTTGCCAAAGAAGTAGCAAGCCAGAGTGAATTGGAGCGAACCGCAGAGGACAAACCTAAGCGGGGGATTCCAACCGGGGGCAAAGCGATCAATCCTTTCACTGGAGAGGAAGTGCCGATCCTGATTGCCGACTATGTGCTGTATGAGTATGGTACTGGGGCGGTCATG
Source organism: Trichocoleus desertorum AS-A10 (assembly GCF_039962155.1). Classification (NCBI taxonomy): domain Bacteria; kingdom Bacillati; phylum Cyanobacteriota; class Cyanophyceae; order Leptolyngbyales; family Trichocoleusaceae; genus Trichocoleus; species Trichocoleus desertorum. Next base: position 25,914 of record NZ_JAMPKN010000006.1, read on the forward strand.
GGGGTGCCCGCTCATGATGTGCGCGACTTCAAGTTCGCCACCGAAAAGAATTTACCGATCAAGACAGTGATTGTGCCGGAAGGCGGCGATGCCAGTGCGCCTCTAGAAGCTGCCTATACTGAGCCAGGAGTCATGGTCAACTCTGGTGAGTTTGATGGCACGCCATCGACCCAAGGCAAGGAGGCGATCGTCAAATTTGCCGAAGCGCAAGGGTTTGGTAAAGCGCGGGTGCAGTATCGCTTGCGAGATTGGTTGATTTCTCGGCAACGCTACTGGGGCGCACCAATTCCAATTATTCATTGCCCGAAGTGTGGCGCGGTACCTGTGCCCGATCAAGATCTCCCGGTGCGGTTGCCAGAAAATATCGCTTTTTCAGGTCGCGGGCCATCTCCTTTGGCTCAACTGGAAGATTGGGTGAATGTGCCTTGTCCCAGTTGTGGCACCGCAGCGAAGCGTGAGACAGATACGATGGATACCTTCATTGATTCGTCGTGGTACTTCCTGCGCTATCCGGATGCGAACAACGATCAGCAAGCTTTTGATCCTGCCATCACCAATGACTGGATGGCGGTAGATCAGTATGTGGGTGGGATTGAACACGCGATTCTGCACTTGCTCTACTCCCGCTTCTTTACTAAGGTGTTGCGCGATCGCGGTCTCCTCAATTTTGATGAACCCTTTGAGCGCTTGTTGACCCAGGGGATGGTGCAAGGTCTGACCTACAAGAATCCCACCACGGGTAAATATGTCACACCTAACTTGGTGAACGCAGGCGATCCCAAAGACCCTGAAACGGGAGAAACGTTGGAGGTCTTCTACGAGAAGATGTCCAAGTCGAAGTACAACGGGGTTGATCCAGAAGCGGTCTTGGCGAAGTATGGCGCAGACACGGCCCGGATGTTTATCCTGTTCAAGGCTCCTCCAGAGAAAGACTTGGAGTGGGATGACGCTGATGTAGAAGGTCAGTTCCGCTTTTTGGGTCGGGTGTGGCGGTTGGTGAGTGAGTTTGCCGAGAAGGGTGGCGATCGCACCAAGAAGGCTAATCTAGCTGAACTAAGCAAGCCAGAGAAGGATCTCCGCCGCGCCATCCACACAGCGATTCAAGCGGTGACAGAAGACTTTGAAGGAGAATATCAATTCAACACGGCGGTGTCTGAGTTGATGAAGCTGAGTAACGCCCTCACCGATACCACCTGCAAAGACTCTCCTATCTATGTGGAAGGGATTCAGACATTGCTCTTGTTGTTAGCTCCTTTGGCTCCGCATATTGCCGATGAGCTATGGCAGGGGATCGGACATACGGAGTCAATTCACTTGCAAGCTTGGCCTGAAGCGGACGCTGCGGCCTTGGTAGCAGACGAGATCACGATCGTGATTCAGATCTTGGGTAAAACCCGTGGCAGTATCCAAGTACCTGCGGGAGCTGACAAAGCAGCCCAAGAGCAATATGCTCGTGAGTCGGAATTGGCTCAGCGCTACATCGAAGGCAAGGAGATCAAGAAAGTGATCGTCGTGCCTGGTAAGTTGGTCAATTTCGTAGTGGCTTAATTCATTGCCAATCAGCTATTTCTGATTCAGAAAATCAATCACTTAAACAGAAACACTCAGATCAAAGCTACCTGAGTGCTTCTGTTTAAGTGATTGAAGTGCGATCGCTGTTTTTCTAGTGCCACTAATCTTCTAACTCTTCCTCAGAATCATCCCTGACTTTGAAATACCAGTAAAGATTGGCAATGGTAAGGTTAGAGGCTTCCTGGAGGTTGGCAGAAGTTAAAGCTTTATGTCCAGCAGCGATAGCTTGCTTATCAATATAGGCAGCATACTCTTGCCGTAAGTTGGGTTTGATGAGTAGTTCTAACTGATCTCTCAGCGAGGAGAGATGGGACTTATCCTTCAAGTCCTCATAGAGAGTTTGTTCAGGCACTATTTCCATCACACTAGTAGCTGTATTGAAATCAGCAGTGCTCTCTAGCTCAAGTGAATTGGAACTCTGCAATAACTTTCTTTCTGATTCAGGCAGCGATCGCTCCCAATCAATATGGTTTTGCCAAGACTCTAAAGCAACTAGATCGTGATCATGAATTCGGGTGATTTCAGGAAAAATAAAGTCTAATTCTTCTTCAGACTCACAAGCTTCTACAACAGCTAGCGTATCTTGACAAACTCGCTTGCGGAGGTGGGATAGGCGATCGCTTGCAGCAGCAGATTCATTTTGTAATTGATAAGTTACTGCGATTGTTTGCTCAATTGCCCAAGCACACTCTAATCTACGGAGTTGGCCGGGGGCTGAAGTTTCTGACAAAACATGGGGATTGCCGTAGTCTGCTAAAGCTTCTCCAAGCATTTGTCGTGCGTTGGCTAAGTCAGCATTTCGGATCGCTATATCAATGCATGACATTGCTGCTTTGATGAGTTTAGTGGCCTCTAGAAATCTCCCATAGGCTCGAATCAGGATCTGACGATGCTGCTCGAATTTGATATCTTGCGCGATCTGCTCAATCTTTAAAAGAATTTCAGATCCTTGGTCTTTAAGTGCCTTTCTTAAATCGACAAACCCATCTTTAACCTCAAGCTTAAGCTGTTTAACATCTTCCCGAAGCTTAAGGGTTTGCCAAAGATTTACAGCTGAGAGTGCTACACCAGCGGCGACTCCCACACCAATGACTGCTGTTGTCGCTTGTAGAACTCCAACGCTAGCCTGAAGTGTCTGTAAACCAGCTTGCACCGTTGTAAAACCTTGATGCATCTGATGTATCTGATACATTTGTGTTCCAGCATTAGCAAGTTGCAGGGGAACGGCCAGTGGATTGAGAGGAAGGCCGCTATTACTCAGCAACCCGACAGCATGACCAACGAACTGCCCGGTTGTCGCGTCTCTAGCAATGCTTAATGGTGCTCCTGAAGAAGTGAGAACTTGTACGTATTTTCCAGCAGCTAAACCAGCCTGTATCGCAGGAGAGAATTGGAAAAGCATACTTTTACTCGCTTACAGAAGATTTTTCCAGCCTAAATTCTGAGATTAAGAAAAGTATCCGTATTTACCCGGATCTGGGCGTCTGTGGGAGAAGATTGGGCATATTGGAAGACGAACAACATTACCAGCCATAAAAATATGGATCTTAGCAGTATTAACTCTGAAACTCTTGAGCTGCTTTCACGCATTACGGGACAAGATTTACGTCAAGAAGATCTTTCGCCATCTATCGTTTTTTTATCTGCGCTGATTACAGTTCTGCAAGGGGTAATGTTGCAAGACGGTCAAATTACAGAAGAAGAAAAGCAACAATAGCGAAAAACAATAAATCGTTTTATTCCACCTAATAGTAATACTCGTCAATTAGTACAATTCATTAGTAAAGGAGTTCGAGAGAAAAAAGTTTATGCACAGTCTAAGAATCTATTGATCCTTACAAATTCTTTATCAGAGTCGGAGAGACTACTACTGATTGGCATTAGCTACGAAATGTCTGCGGTTGATGGCAGTATTAGCCCGCAGGAGAAAAAGTATTTGGGTGCAATCGGCAGCCTCCTAAAGATAGAGCCAGCTTATCTAACGGCTTTAGAAGCTAGATTGACAAATCAAGAACATATAGCTCCGGGAATTATAGATAAGCTGAAATCCCAACTCGATCCAGCGCGTTTTCACTTACTGGATACTATTTTTGTTGATGCTGCGAACGATTTGTTGGCTATGCTAGCCTCGCAAGAGGAACAGGAAGATGTTGAGCAAAAAGTTATTTCCTACAAGCAACTTCAAGAATTTCAAAATTACAAAAAACAGTTATCGAAATCATGCTGTGATTTGTATCAAATTTTTCAAAGCTGTAATGAGCGTAAATTTATAGCTCATCCTCTTATTGAAGGATTAGAAAGAGTATCTGAGAAGCTTACATCTCAAAAATTTAACCTGGCAGTTGTAGGAGAGTTTAGTCAGGGTAAGTCTACATTACTTAATGCTTTACTAGGAGAAGAAATTCAACCCGCACGTGCAATCCCTTGTAGTGGGAATATTACAGTCTTAAAGTATGGTGACAAAAAGCGTGTTACTTGTTTTTATAAAGACGGAGAGCATCAAGAGATTTCAGTTGACAAATACAAAGAAAAAGCATCTATTTCCAAAGATGCAGCCAGAGATCATCGTAGTGATGAATTAGAACAATCTAAGATAGAAAGAATTGTTTTTGAGCATCCGAACTTAGCATTATGTAAAAATGGTGTTGAGATTATTGATTCTCCTGGCTTAAATGAACATCCTGAAAGAACTGCTATTACTCAAAAGCTACTTCAAGACATAGACGTAGCTATAGTTATGACTGATGCGATGCGTCTTCTTCCTGAAAAAGAGAAGGAACTAATACAAGACATAAAAAGACAGCTCAATAAAAATAGCTCAAATTCTTCTACTGAAAACCTGTTTTTAGTAGTCAATTTTATGGATCTCCTGGATGATGAAGAGGATCATGCAGATGTAATCCAAAGAATTGAAATATTTGCAAGTCATACTTTGTCCATAACCACGAAAGATCGTATTCATTACATCTCTGCCAAAGCAGCTCTAAAATCAATTAAGTCTGGCAGTAAAAATGAATACTTTGATGCGTTTTCAAATTTCACTAAATCAATTGAAGATTTTCTTGTGACAGAGCGAGGTTCTTTTCAAGTTAAACAATGTGCATATGAAGTTCTAGGTCTTATTCAAGAGGGTTTAAGCAGTATGAACCAAGCTGAAAGCCTATTGAATGGAGAAATAATTATATCTGAATCAGAGAAACGAAAGATTATAGAGAAGATTGGAGAGGTTAGTGGGCGTCATGTTAAATTAAAAAAACTGGCAAGAGATATACAGAATATAACTAAGCAAAAAGCTGCTAACTCTTGGGAGAAATGGTATCAAAGCGTTTCTGAGTCCCTGACCTCAAAAAGCCAAGATTGGCAGTCGAGTTATAGCCCTGTTTGGAACCAGAAAAAACTCATCCAAGACTATACTGATCAGTTTGTCAGAGATCTCCTCAGAGAAGTAGATCAATGGGGACAAACAAGCTTACAGCCTATTCTTCAAACTAGCCTAGATAGCTTAAATAAAAAGATTTCGGCTGAGCTAGAAATTATCAAATCAGAAACAAAAGAGTTTGATCGCCAAGTAAAAACTAATCTCAGTGAGCAGTTGAAACTTGGGATTACAAGCGTAAGTGATGATTTTACAGGAGTAGGAGGTTTTCTCGGAGGTATTGGAGCAGGAGGAGCTTTGGCTGCCGCATTAATTTTCTTTACACCTGTAGGTCTAGTCTCTGTTATTTTGGCAAGTTTAGCTGCTGCTGTTGCAGGCTCCTTTGGCCTAGGAATGCTAGACTTCGACGGCTTAAAGAATCAGATCAAGGGTGAAATTTTAAAAGTCGGGCTTAAAAAGTTTGATGAATCGAAGGAAAAAGTTTCTCAGAAGCGAAACGAAATTATAAACTCTACTTTTGAGCAACCAATGAGTGCGTTGAATCAGATTATTGAGCAGGCTATATCTCTATATGAGAGTTTACTAGAGCAACAAGAGAAAATTCACGCTGAGACATTAGAGCAACGTGAAACTGATAGAAGTTGGATTGTGGAAAGACGTGAGGCATTAGAGAAAGTTCAGCAACAAGTAACAGCAATTCTTAATCAGTAACTCACTATTCAATTCAGCGATCGCCCATGTTTCTTCTTACTAAGGAGCAGCGAGGCCGTCTACTTTTTTTGCCACATTTAGCTTTGAACTCGTTTAAAGATTGCTAAAGCAGAAGTGAGGCAAGCCAATGCAACTAATAAAGTGCGGCGATCGCTTGGATAAATCAGCAACTTGAAGCGTTGGGGGCCAGAAGCTCAACCCACACTCAGCTCCCTAGACCAAATGGAAGCAGGATGAATTTCTCCTCAATTCACACAAGAATTAGGAAGATGAAACGAGGTCTAGCAAAGTTTATGAATAGCCCACGTCAACCAAATCAGCCATTTACCTTATTTGCAGGTATAGTTACAGTCTCTTCTACCGCTGTTGCGCTTCTAGCTCTTTGGCTTGTGCCGCAGTTTCAAAGCATTGCGATTGGCATGTCAATTCCCCTGATAACGCAATTCGTTTTCTATAGTTATCGCTGGATTTGGTTGGGGGCTGTCCTCAGTGGCGTGGTTTGGTTTCTGGCTTATCGCCGCTGGATTTCCTGGGGTTGGGCCTGGGGTGCCCTGAGTAGTATTGAGCTTTGCACCATTGCTTATGCAGTTTTGGCCCTCTTAGCACTGCATTCTTTGATGTTTAACATGTTGGAGAAGGTCGGGCAATAACAACCAACGCAATCTCGAACATATTCTCTCTACTTCTTCTTACCAAATTTGGCTTTGAGGTCGTTGAGCGTGGCGGGTGAGGTTTTGGCGCGATCGCCTTGCTTTCCACTCTGCTTCTCGACTTGTTGTTTGCTCACCTGATTCACCTTACTGGGCTGACTGGTGGGTCTGGGAGCTTCTTGGCCAGAGCGCATGGTTAAACTGATCCGCTTGAGGGCTTCGTTGACTTCCATCACTCGTACCTTCACCACTTGCCCCACTTTCACAATCTGTTTGGGGTCGCTGACGAAGCGATCGGCAAGTTGGGAGATGTGGACTAAGCCGTCTTGATGCACACCAACATCCACAAAGGCTCCGAAGTTAGCCACATTGGTCACAACACCTTCTAACTCCATACCAACTTGCAAGTCTGAAATTTCTTTGACGCCTTCTCTAAAGGTGGCGTATTTGAACTCAGCACGGGGGTCACGGCCTGGTTTTTCTAACTCACTGATAATGTCGCGTAGCGTCGGTTCTCCCACCGTCTCAGTTACATATTTTTTCAGACTGGTAGAGTTTACCCGTTCTGCAACTTGAGTGATCTGGGTGAGAGGTACTTGCAAATCCTTGGCGATCGCTTCTACGACTTTATAACTCTCTGGATGCACAGCAGTGTTATCTAAGGGGTTCTCGCCGTCTCGAATGCGTAAAAAGCCTGCGGCCTGCTCGAAAGCTTTAGGGCCGAGCTTTGGCACTTTCAGGAGTAAACGGCGGTTCTTGAAGGCACCGTTTTGGTTACGGTAGGCGACGATGTTGTTAGCGATCGTGGGAGTGATGCCAGAAACAAAGGTGAGCAGTTCCTTAGAAGCGGTGTTGAGGTCCACGCCCACATAGTTGACGCAACTCTCTACCGTTTCGTCTAACTTCTTCTTTAGCAGCTTCTGATCCACATCATGTTGGTACTGCCCCACCCCGATAGATTTGGGGTCAATCTTCACCAATTCCGCCAGAGGATCTTGCAAGCGCCGACCAATGCTGATCGCGCCTCGCACGGTGATATCTAAATTGGGGAATTCTGCGATCGCTACCTCACTCGCCGAATAGATCGAAGCACCCGACTCGTTCACCATCACCTTGACTGGCTTGCGGTCTAAGGTTGCCAATACTTCTGTGACGAACTCATCCGTTTCTCGTCCAGCGGTGCCATTGCCGATCGCAATCAACTCAACCTGATATCGCTCAATCAACTGCTTGAGGGTGGCAGCGGCTTGGGCGCGTTGTGCTGCTGCTTGGTGAGGAAAGATGGCTTGATAGGCGAGAAACTGTGCTGTTTGATCGAGGACAGCGACTTTGCATCCGGTGCGGAAACCAGGGTCGATCGCCAGAGTCGGTTTCATGCCAGCGGGACTGGAGAGCAACAACTCCCGCAGATTGGTTTCAAAGGTTTTGATCGACTCCATATCAGCGTAGGCTTTGCGATCGCCCCGCACCTCACTGATTAGAGAGGTTTTCATCAAGCGATTAAACGCATCTTTAATCATGGTGCGGTAGAAGTCGCGCACTGCTGGAGTCTTGGTGCGGATTGTCTGCGACTCCAAATAGGAGAGCACTGCTGTTTCATCGAAGGTGAGGTCAAAGTCTAAAATCCCTTCTGCCTCGCCGCGATAGAGCGCTAAGAGATTATGGGGAGCGATCGCTTTAGCTTTGGCTTGGAAGTTGCGGTACATCTCAAATTTGGTCGTACCTTCGGCATAGTCTGCCTTGATTTTGGAGATAAAGATGCCTGCCTCCATCAAGTAGTCTCGCAAATAGGCTCGTAGCTCTGCTTGCTCAGCAATGCCCTCTGCCAAAATATCCGAGGCACCCTGGAGAGCATCTTCGGCCGTCTTCACTCCCTGCTCCTCAGAGAGATATTTGCTGGCTTCTGTCGCCAAGGCAGCAGGAGCCGCACTAGGGCGGTTCAAGGCTTGAATAAACTCGGCTAGCGGTTGCAGTCCCTTTTCCCTGGCAATGGTGGCTCTAGTACGACGCTTGGGCTTGTAGGGCAGATAGAGGTCTTCTAATTCGTTTTTCTGAAGACAAGGGACAATCTTAGCTTGCAATTCTTCGGTCAGCTTTCCCTGAGCGGCGATCGCCTCTAAGATGGCAGCTTTGCGCTCTTCCAACTCGCTGAGGTAAGTGTAGCGATCGAAGAGATCTCGCAGTTGTACCTCATTCATTTCCTCGGTGCGCTCTTTGCGATAGCGGGCAATGAAGGGAACGGTAGCTCCTTCAGCAAAGAGTTCTAAGGCGCTTTTAACCTGGTGGGGTCTGAGGTCTAGCTCTTCAGCCAGAATTTGAGGAATGTTCAGCATCGCGATCGCAAGAGTCGAGTGGGAACGTCAGAGTTAACTGTTTTAGCAGTTTTGATCATCTTATCTCCACCTGCATGACTCAGCCAAAATTACTGGCTTAATTAATCTGTACTGGAGGCGATCGCCTTCCCTATTAACCAGCGTAAATCTGGCAGTGACACAGACGAGCAATCAACGTTCAGAGCTGGATTTCAGCTTTTCTACTTAGATCTGTAAAATTACTGAGATTCGTGTCAACGATCGCCAACTTATGTCTAAAAAAGCAGATATGAGGGGTTATGTGCAACAAAGATGTGAATTTTTATGCAAAACATTTGTCTGAAATGATAGAACAGTTCATTCTCTCTTTTAGAATTAACACTAACATGCGTAACCTAAAGGAATGTCTCCGGTGACAGATTCTCCATCATCTGAACAAACATCTACTTCCGTTCTGACTAAACTCCTAGACGTAGATGCTGATTTGGCATCTCAGGAAGCTACACTCTTGGTGCAGCTAGAGGCTGTCCGTGAAAAGCGCAACAGCCTGAAAAGCGTGATTGGTATGTTTAGCTCCGCAGATACAGGTTCAACTCCTGCTGCGCCTGCTGCACCTGCCGCACCTGCTGCGCCTGCTAAGCAGCCTGGCAAACCGGGTAGAAAGCCTAGAGCGAGTAAAGCTCAGGATGCTAAAACTGCACCTGTAGCCGATGAGGTGGCTCCTGAGCCTTCTACACCTGCGTCTCCTCCAGAAGTAGAAGCAGAAACCGAAACTCCCGCTCCTGCTAAATCCGGTCGAGGTCGGCGGGCTAACCCTGACAAACCCAAGCGTGGCGCTAAGCCAGCTAGAAAACTAGAAGGTTGGCAGCGATATGTGCGGTCGGAGTTCGGTAAAACTCCTTTGCCTGAAGCCGTCTCGGTAGTGCTGCAACGCCAGCCCGAAGACATTATCGAAGTACCCGCGATTGTTGATGCCATCTTTGAGCAGGAAATGCCTCAGACTGTGCGCAACAAAGCTCGCGATCGCATTTTGCATGTGCTCTCAGCGGGCGTGAAAGAGAACAAGTGGTATCGCGGCAGAACTGGACAATACAGCCTGTCTCGCAATGCGGCTGCCTCCAACAAAGCGTCATAAGCAAAAACAAACCCCAACCTCTTTCGTTTAGCAACTGAGCTAGCCAGAAGGTTGGGGTTTGTTTTTGGCTCTCTCAAGCACTTCTAGAAGGCGATCGCTATCTAGACCTGAGGGACATCGTCTTGGCCAATCTGCCGCTCTACGTTGTCGATCGCAGCGTTGAGACCTGCCAACTTAGTTTCTAAGTCATCTCGCATCGATCGCAGGAAACCGAGTTTACGTTCTAGTCGAGCTTTGCGAGAAATGGGTTCGTTACCGTAGCAGGCGTTGCCCCAGTTGTTGCTCCAGAAAGGAAACATAGTTCACCTCGCGTATATGTCTCTAACTTCTCTCTAACTTCCATGTTGGCTAAACTTTGCCAGGGACGCTGGACGGATCTCCTCACCTCCGAGGTGGGGCGAAGGATGGCAAGTGGCAGGCTAGCTAGAAAACAAATTCGTCGTAGTGGCAGGTGGGGCAACTGACATAGTGACCTTGCCAGCGAATCGGGCCATCGCCGCACTCTGGGCAGTAGAACGTGAAATTAGCGGAGATTAAACGGGTGCTAGGGCGAGATGCTTGGTTTTGTCGTTGGCGCAACTGAGAATTCTTTGCAGGCTGAGGTGGAGGCTGCGCGACTAAATATTTCTCTCGGTAAACTTGTTCGGCCATACCTTGGGCTTCTGCTTGAGTCCAGCGTTTCTGGGGCTTTAGCGTGGCCACTTGCCGGAACGGATGCAGCATGGCGCTATCTCCGAGCAGGGTGGCGATCGTGCTGGCTACAGCTTTGCAACAACTCGCAGGCGATCGCACCACTTGTTCTTCGCTGAAGCGGATGATCAGCCAGCCTTGGTCTAGGAAATATTGATTTCGCTGTTGGTCTTTGGCAGAACCGAGATAGTGGATCGGTTTCTGGGTGCCGTAAGCGTAAGGCTCGTCAATCTCAAGATCAATATGTAAATTGAGTGATTGATCAATGTAAGCGAAGTCTGGCACATAGGGCTGCTTACACGCTGGGTTACTCACCAGCAGTCCCATCTGGATTTTGCCTGGAAAGTAGCGCCACAGATCATGCTCAAACTGGCTTTCAGAATGACCTTTGGGAGCCTTCATATGCACTCCCATCGGCGGCAAAGTTTGCTGCAAAGCTGCTTGAACTTGCAATGGAGATTCAGCAGCGGCGATCGCGGAAGGAATTAAAACAGTAGGAAATCGCTCCATACTGCGATCATGGCAAATTATTCTTTACTTGTGCAGCGATCGCATCCCAAAGCATCAGTTCATGCGTTGAGCTAAATTTCTAGCTTAGATCCAAGGTTCGTCATCGTCGTCCTCTGTCTCTGTCTTGGCCTTGGGATTAGTGTCCGCTTTTCTGAAGGTCTCTGGATAGCTGGGAGTGGGAGTGAAAGGCTCATCCTCTTCTAGGAAGTCCCAGGGATCATCTTCCTCATCGGCGAAGGTATGCGTTGTTGCTGTTGCTTGAGGCTGAGGAGTTGAGGCAGGAGGCGGAGGAGAGACGGCAGGTTTGCTGACGGATGGTTCTGGGGTGGTTGGCGCTTGACTGGGCTGATAATGGCTCTGAAAACCTGTATTTGCCTGATCTACTACCGTTTGGGTGCGCTCCTTCACCTGCTCTGCCACGGTCTGACTGGTGGTTTTCGCTTGCTCCGTGAAGGTTTGGGTTTCTTCTTTAAGTTGTTCTGTGAAGGTCTGGGCTGTCTCTTTGGCTTGTTCCGCGATCGCCTGTGCCCGTTCTTTGGCTTGCTCTGTCAGGCTTTGGGCTTGCTTCACTAGCGAGATATAGTCGTCTTTGAGGATGTTTCGGGCTTTGCTTAGCGTTTGTTTAATGCCAGGGCGATAGAGTTCAAACGATTTCACTGCCGCTTCTGGCACCAGCACCCGCTTACGCCCAAAGCTGATGATGCGGCTTGGAGGCAGTTGATAGATATCTCCCGTGATACCACTCCAGCCACTAGAGACAAACAAATATTGCGTGATTTCTCCGGTTTTCAGTTGGAAGCGGTAATCGGTGATGCGGCCAACTTTGTTACCAGCGTCGCTCCAGACTTCGCAATTGAGCAATGAATCTAGCTGCTTCACTTTTTCGCCGTCGGTTTCCTCTGGTTGGGAATGCACCAGAATGCTATTGGTACCGAGTGTCTGAATTTGTGGCAGCTTAAAGACAATCTTTTTTGCGCCTAAAAAGCCTGACTTGCAAATAAAGCCGAGGACGCGATGGGCTGCGGGATACATCCACAGCATATCGACTCGCCCCAACTCTTCCATGTTGTTGCGATCGAGGACTAATTGATTGAGCAAGTCGCTTTGCTTAACAACGTCTGCTTCAGCCGTCATGAAAACCTTAAGGTGAAGTGATGTCCTTACCTTTCAAGTCTATCCTAGGCATTGTGAGATCCAGAACTTCCCTCAGCGATCGCTCCTAGGCCCCCAACTCCGCTCCCTTTAAAGCTCGACCCTGACGGGAGTCCCCAACACCGCGATCTCATACAATTCACGAATGTCTTCATTCAACATCCGCACACAACCATGCGAAGCCGCCTGACCGACAGAGTCGCGATCGGGGGTGCCATGAAAGCCAATCGAGTTACGACCATCGGTCCAAAAAGCAATCCAGCGATCGCCCAAAGGATTGCCAGGACCTGGAGGCATTACTTTTCGAGTAAAAGGATTGGTCCATCCAGGATTTTGTACCATCCCCATGACTCGAAATTGACCTGTGGGCGTCTCCCATCCAGAGCGACCGACTGCAACCGGATAGCTGACTTTGAGTTGCTTGCCTTGGTAGACGTAGAGGCGGCGTTGCTTCAGCTTCAGCACCAATCGAGTTTCTTGCGTCGTCACATCTGGCAGAATCGGACGAATCGGAGGCAACTCTGGAATATAGGGAGTCAGAGCCTTGGTTTTTAGCTCTGGCATAGGAGCTGGCGCTTGATTACGGTTGAGGTTCGTTTGGGCAACTTGGGCAACTTGGGCAACTACTGGAGTAGCAACAGCACTCAAGCAAATGGCTGCCCCAAAACAAACCCACAGAGAACGGTCTGGAAACACGGCTACGCTTTGTCCTAACGGTCGAGATTCTAGTGAGATGGAATTACTGCTGCTGCAATGGAATTACCAGAGAGCGGCAGGATTTGGATCAGTGATCGGAGCTGGGGTGCTTCCGGAGCCCTGAGTTGGCTGAGTTGGCTCTGCTTCTGGGGCGGCAGTCGGAGTATCCGTTGGTGTTGCGTTCTCTTCTACCGGGGCAGCATCAATATTCGAGGGTGCTTGGGGAGAAGTCACAGGCTCTGAAGTCGGAGATGTTTCTGCGGCAGGAGTAGGGGTAGGAACGGGTTCCTCGATCGCTGGCACGACGAAAGATCCTGGCGGTGTTGTGGCGGGCTGAGAGGTATTAGTGGGCTGAGAGGTGGGGCTGGCTTCTGGAGCGGGTGTAGGTTCTGGGGTAGCACTGGGCCTGGGTGAAGCAGGAGATTCAGAAGCGGGAGTGGGGGGCGGTGCATCTTGAGCTTGAGCGGATAGAGGAGCCGCAAGCGCTAAACTCACCACAGATAGCGAAACGACGGAACCACAGAGCCACTGAAAGATGTGGGATGACTGCTGACTCATGGATGTGTCCTCCTGAAAATTGGGGCTTTTTCTAATGGATGCGAGGTGGAGATACTTTTCTCAAGAGCGAGGCATTTCTAGGGGTGTGCGATCGCAAGAGAGATTAGTGCCTACCAAGCTACCATTCTGCCAAGTGCCAGATTGAGATGAACCATCCGCAAAGATGAATGTTCCGCGTCCGTTGCATTTATTTTGGCGAAACTCTCCGACATAGCGATCGCCATTCTCCAGAGTCCAAAGACCTTGACCCTGAAACCAGTCGTCCTGAAATTGCCCGACATAGCTTCTGCCATTGGCAAAGGTGAAGGTGCCGCAGCCATTACGTTTGCCGTTGCGATATTCACCGTCATAACGATTCCCACTGCTATAGGCCATCGTGCCACGCCCATCCGTAGGTTCGCCATTCGCTAGAGGGCCAAAATATTGCGTCCCCGTTTGGTATTCGTAGTCAGGAGCACGATTGGGCAAAGCAGGGGGCGGTGGTTCTTGGCAAGGTAAAGCGGGCAAACTGGCAACGGTGACTGGCGATCGCTGAGCTGTATCCGTTTGTGCCGTAGGCGCTTCAGCTTGGGTCAAGCGGAGGATCACGGTGCTGGCAACTGCGGTTAGGCTGATACCAATCAATACTCCTGCCGCAATTAAGCGCCACTTACGCTCCTGTGGTGGAGTAAAAGCAGGGATGGTTTGACTGGGATGAGGAGATTGGGCGGCCAAGTTGTCTGCCCGAGTTAAAACAGCAGTGTTTGTAGTGGCGCTACCCAGGGCGATCGCCGTCGTTGAGAGCTGAGATACCTGCCCCGGACGCACGCTTTGGGGAACTGCCTGCACGAGTTGGCTCAACTCATCTGGCTTGAACTTTCCCTTGGCAGGTTGTCGTTGCTGTTGCTCCCTTTGCAAGTAAACATATTTACAAGTGATGTCTTCTAATTGTGTGGCGTTATTAATCTGCCAACCTTCAAGGCAAGCTCCCGTTAGTGCAGCCAAATTGAAATTCGTAGATGTCGCGATCGCCTCTGTCAGGTTGGCGTGATTTAAATTGGCTTGACTGAGATCAGCACCTTCTAAGTTTGCCTGACTGAGATTAGCTTGGTTCAACTTGGCGCTACTGGCATAAGCTCCTTGCAGATCGGCACCTGAGAGATCTGCGCCTGTCAAATTAGCGCCAATTAAGCAAGCGCGACTCAAATCTACACCACTCAGATTCGCCCCTGCTAAGTTCGCCTCAAACAGATAAGCTCTACTGAGGTCTGGTTTGATCGTACGGTGTTCCTCTCTCCAGGAATTCCAAGAGTCTGCTCCTTGTTCCAGCAGACTCAGAAATTCGTGCTCTGTTTCTATCATGGAGAACTCCTACTCGCACAAACTACATCGGGACGTGGGAGCATAACTAGCATCAGTAAAAATGATATAGCTTGTCATCTCCCTTGAGAATGTTGTCTGAACAGGGTGAATGGTTCCCAACATGATTGGTCTAAATCCAGCGATCGCCACTCTGCAAAATCGCTTGCATTAGGTTAAGCCATCAGTAGACTTTCGTGGTTGCTCCCTTATTCCACCGTCTAAACTGGCACAACGAATATTCTTCCTAGCTCAGTAATAGCAAATGCCCTCGGCTCACTCTCCTCTAGGTCACAGGCAGAAATGAGAACCACCATCTGCTAAGGTGTGCCTCTAGACAGGCGTTTGGGCACTTCGGGTCACTTACTTTTGTTGTATTGCTGGCTCAGGCAATCTGCCAGCGAGTCATTTAACCGTTGGTTTAATCAATCTGGAGTGATCACAGATGAATGTGGAAGAACTTGTGCAACGCTACAGTGCTGGAGAGCGAGACTTTAGCATCATTGACCTCAGAGGAGCTGTTCTGGAAGGAATTAATTTGAGTGGAGCCATTTTGCATGGAGCTATGCTGGATGGAGCTAACTTGCGGCGGGCCAACCTCAGCCAAGCAACATTGAGCGGAGCTGCCCTCAAGGGTGCAGATTTGACTCAAGCTGACCTCAGTGGTGCGGATTTGAGTGATGCTGTGCTCGATGAAGCAATTTTAGAAGGAGCGATTCTCGACAGCGCGATTTTAGATCAAGCTGATCTGAAAGCTGCTAACTTAGCGGGGGCAGTCCTCAGTGAAGCAGACTTAAGTGAGGCAGATTTAGAAGCAGCCAATTTGACTGGAGCCGATTTAGAGGTGGCGAATCTACATCAAGCCAATTTAAGCAAAGCGGCACTGGAACGCGCCAATCTAGAAGGAGCCAATCTAGAGGATGTCAATCTAGCTGGAGCCAAACTGGAGGATGCCAAACTAGAAGACACCGTTCTAGAGAGTGGAGATAGTACCCTAATCAGCTAGGCAGGGGTTAGGTGAGTCGAGGAAGTGTTGGCGATCGCAATTCTCCTAACTCTATTACTTCAGCTTCTGTTGCGATCTCTCTGTTTGGTCCAAAACTTCATCGGCAATTTGGCACCAATCCTGTCGTAAGGGCGCGTCTTCTGGCTTGCTCGTTAAGGTGCGTCCTTTCAGTTCTGGGTGCTGAGCGTAGAATTTCTCATTCACTTGTGGATAGAAAGAGCCTGTAGGCAGGTTGAGGGCTTCATAACGTTTCAACACCTGCTCTTGGCAACTGGAGCCTGCAACGGAATCGGCAACTCGGGAACTGGGGATGATCGAGTCTTTTAGCCAAGCCAACAGAGCAGGGCCAAACCAATAACTCACCCCTACGAACACCAAAACACTGATCCCTAAAATCAGCAGTTTTTTGACTAGGTACCAAATGGGTTTGAGTAATAAATAATAGATGGGTTTAATCACGAGCCAGGAAACCAGATTGCCCAAAAAACCCAAAAATGACCGCTTCGGTGGTTGAACCGAACTCGGTGCAGGGCTGACCGGAGCAGGGGCGGGAGGCGCTGGCGGAGGAGTTGGTGCGACTGGTTGCCGAGCGATCGGAGCAACCACCCAAGTTTTTGCCCTAGAGACACTAGACTTGGCTTTCGGTTGTCTAGCGGGAGCCGCAGGCTGAGCAGGTTGAGCAGGTTGAGCGGCTCTGGCAACTGCTAATGTCTGAGCTTGAGACACCGGGTGCGATCGCACTAGAGGCTGGAGAGCTTGTCTGACTTCTTGGGTGGAGGTGTAGCGATCGCACTCGCGCTCCGCTAACATCTTTTCCAATACAGCAGCAAATTGAGAGTTCAGCTTTAAGGTTTGCTGCCAGCACCAAGTACGTTGATGAGCATCATATAAATCAGCCGGATTCTTGCCAGTAAGTAATACCAAAATGGTTACGGCTAAAGCATACAGATCACTAGCTGCGGAAGCTTTGCCATATCGCTGCTCAATCGGGGTGTAACCTGGTTTCTCTAGCTGTGTGGGGATGGGCTGTTGGGTCAACTGGCGCACTGCGGTCGCCGCTACCTGTTTCACACCGCCAAAATCTATTAGAACTGGCTTACCTGTAAATCGTTGCTGAATTAGATTGTCTGGAGAAATATCACGATGAATTACGCCTTGAGCGTGAATGTATTCCAGCACAGGCAATAAATCGAGCAAAAGGCCCAGGGCATCCGGTTCACTAAACTTTTGTCCTTGCTCTAGCAGTTCCCAGTAAGTCGGGCCTTCAATATACTGTTGAACCAGGAAAAGATAATCTTCTCCATTTAAATGGGTCTGAATTAACTCGCGAAATTCCGGGATTTGGGGATGGTGCAGTTGGTAGAGCACCCCCGCTTCTCGTTGAAACAGCTCAGCCGCCCTTTGCAGAACTGCTGTCCCTTTAACTTGGGGAGCAAATTCCTTCAAGACACAATATTCATGAAAGCGGTTGAGGTTTTCAGCCAAATAAACACGTCCGAAGCCCCCTTGGCCCAACATGCGAACAATTTTGTACCGCTTGTCTAGAATCAGGTCCGGATGAATGGGTGAGGAGTGAGGCATTGATTGAGCGTGCTTTCCCAGCCAGCGAGTCTGTGTCAGATTAGAAATCTTATTGTCATCTTACACAAGTCGTTGCTCGGATCTGGGAAATTTAACCTGACCTCAAAATGCTAAGAAGCGGCTGACGAATTGGGCTGACGATTGTAATCATCCTGGAACCGCACAATGTCGTCTTCTCCCAAATAATCACCGTTTTGCACTTCAATCAAGACCAGCGGAATTACGCCGGGGTTTTCCAGCCGATGTTGGGTGCATTGAGGCACATAAGTAGATTGATTGTTGTACAAGGTTAATTCTTGGCCATCACAAAGCACCCGCGCTGTACCCGAGAGCACAATCCAATGTTCGCTGCGATGATGGTGCATTTGCAGACTGAGGCGATGACCTGGTTTGACCTCAATGCGCTTAATCTTGTAGCCTCTGCCTTCTTCGAGAATGGTGAAAGATCCCCAAGGACGTAGCTCGGTGGCGGCGATACTAGACGCGACAGGACTGGATGTAGCCATCGATGCAGGATGTGAGGTTACTTGAGTCATTTCTCGAGGTTTAGCCAAAGTTTTCCTCCCTGGAATTACTTCAAAACGAAAAATCTAGAGGGTTTGAGCCAGCGATCGCACTGCCTTACAAACCTCTTTTGACTCTGGAGGACACCATAGCAAATGTTTACTGAGGGTTGTCATCCTAATTGATGTCATGCGCTCATCTCTAGCATCGAGTCTGACATTGAATCTGGTGTTGAACTTTGTAGCTGTATTGTGGTCAGACAGGGAGGTTTGCCATTAACAAACCAAGACTCAAAAGACAAATCTGGAAATTAAATACTTAAAAAATTAGGGTGAAACACAGAAAAATATAACCCTAAACTCGACAATTATTTCGATTCAGCATTTGTTCTCCCTTCCTAAACCCTATCCCTGTCAGTCTTTGAGGTGTCGAATAGATTAACTACTGCAATCCTGGTTAGCTAAGCGCTTTAGGAAATGCAGTTAGGCACTGAACGAGGTAGACGTTAGAGAACTAGGAAAGGTTGCCGCTAGGAAAGGTGCGATCGCCATCTACTTCTGAGTTTTGCGAGTTGACAAACTTGGCCTCCCTCTGTAGATAGATTTAGTTATGTAAAGCAACATCACTCTATAGGGTGATGATGATCGCTTAAAAAACTCCGTATCGTTCGTAGAAGCTGCGCTCGTTAGCAGTACAGGGTACGTGCCAAGTGTATGGCTTTGTATCAGCACCCGTAAGCCATCTACCGTTGAACGTACACACTTTAGTTCCCTTTTATGTTTGTTCCCTCCAGTGCATGGCAAGAGTATCCAGTGAGTCAGTCCCGTCACTAGATCTCGTTTAGAACCAATGCTACAGAAGTTGCTCTACCTCTATAAACCAAACTCAATCGGTCGATCAGTTTCTTCATTACTAGAGGTAATTGAGCTAGGAGATATGTCAATTGTGGAACTAAGAACCTGATTTTTTGAGCTTGCTACCCTATTTCTTAATATCCTTTAGTTCAGTTTCTAAGGCTATCTTGAGGTTCTTAGGTAGGGTGGACTACAAAGATTTTGTCCTGCTTAAACTACACTGCAAATAAAGCCTAGGTTAAGCAAATTTTGTAGGCTTTGTTACTTGCAATTGTTGGATTTTAACTGAGCATATTGATCAGTTATTGATTCGTGCTTCAAGTGAGTTTTAAACACCAGATTGGCTAAGGCCAAGGAGGATTGTTTATGCAATTACAAATTGAGTGTAACAACACTTCCTTGACAGACCAAGCTTGCCTATTATGCAATCAAGAATTTGAGTTGCAAGAAGCAAGAGTCATCGTTTGCAATGAAGGCGGAAAGAACTGTGGCGATCTCTGCCCTGGGTGTATTTCTAAAGGCCCAGAGTGGATTTGGCATCGATTGCTACAGACATCAAATATCTCACTAAAGGTAGAAATGATTCCCATCTCCCTCTAGCCCTGGAATGTTTTTACTAGCCTTAACTAGACGCAACATAAGAGTTGAAAACTATCTAGTTTAAAGGCTGGCTTCCGGGTAAAACCGTAATCCATGATTCTTGGTTAGCCATGAGAGTTGCTTTAGTTCATGACTATTTAACGCAACGAGGTGGTGCAGAGCGAGTCTTTGAACTGCTTTGCAAGCGATATCCTAAGGCCGATATTTTTACCTCTCTCTACGATCCTAAACGAACAATTGACCTAGGCGATCGCTTTGTCAACACAACTTTACTTCAGCGCATTCCAGGAGCTAGCAAATACTTTCGATTGATGGCACCGTTCTATTTTCCAGCATTTCGATCGCTGGATTTACGGGACTATGACTTAATCATTAGCAGTAGTACTAGCTTTGCTAAAGCAGTTAAAAAAGGCCCGGGATCACGTCATGTTTGTTTTTGCCACAATGTGACGCGCTTTCTTTGGGATACCCAGACTTATTTGCGGGAGTATGGCACCTATCACAGGTTCTATCCCCTGCTGGAAAAT
The DNA here is from genome assembly GCF_039962155.1 of Trichocoleus desertorum AS-A10. Lineage (NCBI taxonomy): Bacteria > Bacillati > Cyanobacteriota > Cyanophyceae > Leptolyngbyales > Trichocoleusaceae > Trichocoleus > Trichocoleus desertorum. The sequence goes on from NZ_JAMPKN010000006.1 coordinate 45,686, forward strand.
GTTTTCCACCAGATGCGAAATTTGGATTTGCAATATGCTCAGGAACCTGATCTATATATTGCCAATTCTAGTGTGGTAGCAAAGCGCATTCAACAAATCTATGGCAAGCCAGCTTTAGTGATTAATTATCCGATTGACAGCAGTAAATTTCTGTTTGCTGACCACAAAGCAGACTTTTATCTAGCTTCGGCTCGGTTGATTAGTTATAAGCGGATGGATGTGATTATTGAGGCGTTTAACTGGCTGGGATGGCCCTTGCTGATTACAGGTGATGGGCCAGAGCGATCGCGCTTAGAAGCTCAAGCCTTAAGCAATATTCGGTTTCTTGGTCATGTCAGTGATGCCAAACGCACTCAACTGATGGCTCAAGCCCGCTCAGTAGTAGTAGCAGCTCTAGAAGACTACGGTTTGGTACCTGTAGAAGCCAACGCTAGCGGCACTCCAGTCATCTCTTATGGAGCTGGGGGAGTGCTAGATACCCAAGTGCCGGGAAAAACGGGTGTCTTTTTCAATCGGCAAACACCAGAAGCGCTGCAAACTGCTTTATTTGCAGCCTCAGATATGACTTGGGATTATGGCAAAATTCGCCAACATGCCATGAGCCGTTTTTCGGAAGAGGCCTTCTTTGACCAAGTCGATCAGGTGATGGAGCAGGCTTGTTACTAAGATTGCGGATGATTTGATTGTTGAACTGTTTCCGAGGTGAGGGATGGTAGACCTAACTGAAAGCAAGCTCATAGAGGCTGCTGATACAGATCCAGGATATGGACAACTGTTTGCAGTTCTGATGCGGCGACGCTTCTGGCTCTTGGGTGTATTTAGTGGCGTTGTATCGATCGCTGCGGTCCTCACATTTCTAGCTGAGCCTATTTACCAAAGCTCCATGCAATTGCTGGTGGAATCCAACTACCAAAGCAAAAAAGGAGAAAACGGCAGTACAGAAGTTCCCTTCGCGGACGCTACGGTTGAGGTGGACAATGCCACACAACTGACTCTGATGCGGAGCTCTCATCTCTTGCAACGGGCGGTCAAGATTCTGAAGCCGCAATACCCAGAGATTACGGTGGCGGAGATTCAAAAATCGTTGGTCTTGACTCAGCTGATGGAGGACAAAGTCAAAACCAAGGTGTTTCAGGCGGTCTATACCGATTCTGATCCAGAGAAAACCAAAAAGGTTTTGCAAGCCATTCAAAAGGTTTACCAAGACTACAACCGGGAGCAGCAACAGCAGCGCTTATCCAAAGGTTTGTCTTTTATTACTGACCAAGTGCCGAAGGTCCAACGGCAGGTTAATCAAGCGGAAGATGCGCTGGAGAAGTTCCGCGATCGCCAAAACCTAATTGATCCCGAAGCTCAATCGAAAGCTTTGTTTGATGCGCTGAATAGTGTGCGGCAAGAACAACGCACTAATCAGGCGCAGCTCAAGGATATGCAGGCTCGTTATGTGGCTTTGCAACAGCAAGTCAAGCGATCGCCCCAAGAAGCCTTGGTTGCATCTCGCTTGAGCCAATCGTCACGCTACCAAACCTTACTAAACGAGCTGCAAAAAAGTGAATTGACCCTAGAGCAGCAACGGCTCCGCTTTAAGGATTTTGACCCCCACATTAAGTCTTTGCTAGAGCAGCGGCAACGACAACTTGGGTTATTGCGGGCCGAGGTCAGCCGTGTTTTAGGAACCGTTCCCGCGCAATTTAACGCCTCAGGGAACGACTTACTCAAAGCAGGCCAACTAGGCGCAACAGACTTAACGCTGATTACTCAATTGGTGGAGGCTCAGGTCAATACCAGAGCTTTACAGGCTCGAGGGCAAAGCTTGAGTCAAACGGAACAGCAATTAACGGCAGAACTTAAGCGCTTTCCCCGCTTGCTAGCGGAATATGGGCGGCTACAACCGAATGTGGAAGTGGGTCGGGAAACACTGCAACAGTTGCTGAAGGCGAAGCAAGAACTAGCGCTGGAAATTGCGCGGGGTGGCTTTGACTGGCAAGTGGTAGAAGCGGCTCAACTAGGAACCCAAATTGGCCCGAGCCTGAAGCAAAACTTACTTCTAGGAGCGGTAGCAGGCTTGATTCTGGGCAGTGTCGCCGCCTTTGTCCGGGAGGGCATTGATGATGCGGTTCACAGCTCCGATGAACTGGAGAAACAAGTGGCAGTACCTTTACTGGGCTTGATCCCAGCGGTGCCCCGCTCTGGCTTTAGCGAGCCAATGCTCAACTTATCCTTCCGCAAAACTCCCGCTTTGGCTCCTGCCACGCTTCAAGTTGTAGATTGGCCTCCCTTCCGGGAATCGCTGGACCTAATTTACAAAAACATTCAGCTACTCAACTCCACCTTCCCTTTTAGCTCCTTGGTAGTTACCTCCGCTCTATCGGGTGAAGGTAAATCGACTCTGGCTTTAGGGTTGGCGATGAGTGCGGCTCGCTTGCACCAGCGGGTGCTGCTAATTGATGCGGATCTCCGCCGTCCCAGTTTGCACAAGCAACTAAACCTGCCCAATGAGCAAGGACTGTCTACCTTGCTGGCCAGCGATCGCCCGATTACAGAGGAGCACAGTTATATTCAGCCAGCGATCGCCTATAGCAACATTTCCATCTTGACGGCTGGCCCCACGCCCGCTGATCCCGCCAAGCTCCTGAGTTCGCGCCGCATGGCAGAGCTGATCTCTACTTTTGAGGAATCCTACGACCTCGTCTTACTGGATGCTCCGCCAGTTTTGGGCATTGTCGATGCCATTCTCACAGCGTCCTTCTGTAGTGGGGTGTTGATGGTGGGACGGATGGGACAAGTGACCCGTAGCGAGCTAACTCAAGCCACCAACATGCTGAGCAAACTCAACATGGTTGGCGTAATTGCCAATGGCGCTGAAATGCCAGCGAATAACTATCTACCCTACGCCCGGTCTGCCTAGTAATCTGCGTGTTGCCGTGGATTGAATCTTTGAATCTATCAACTTCAGATGTCGAAATTGGTTACCGATTGAATTTCATCCGAGTCACCTTATCCCTCTGAATCGCTATGAATCTACTTTCAATCCCTACAAATTCTGTCAAGGCTCTCCCCAAGAGCGATCGCTCTTTTAAGTACGAACTGAAATGGCGGCAAAAACATCTAGTAGTCCGCCGCGCTCCCAACAGCGCTAGCAACCACCTACCCTCTCTAGAAAGCCAGCGTTGGCTAATCGCCTGCCTCAAGCGATCGCCCATTCGCCTGATCAGTCTTGCTCCGGATGTAGGAGAAGAAAAGCTCCGGTTCTGGGCGGATGCCTGTGAGCAAGCAGGTAAGTCTTTGTTCCTAACTATTCCCAACACCTCAGAATTACCGAAGAAGCAATCTGGCAGGAGTTGGCGGATCAAGCGTCTGCTGGACCGAGTTGCCGCCGCGATCGCCATTCTCCTCCTCAGTCCTGTGTTCCTCGCGATCGCCTTACTGGTACGTTTGCAATCTCCTGGCCCGATTCTTTTCTGCCAGTGGCGGGTGGGCGAACGAGGTCGTTTGTTCCGGATCTATAAGTTCCGCACCATGAGCGCGAATGCCGAGCAACTGCACCACCAAGTGATGGGTCATCAGCCAGGCTTGCACAAACATGAGAACGATCCCCGCGTCACTCCTAATGGTCGTTGGTTACGCAAGTACAGTCTGGATGAGCTACCCCAACTATTTAATGTGCTGCGCGGAGAGATGAGTTTTGTTGGTCCTCGTCCTTGGGCGCTGTATGACGCAGTCCGGATCAGCCCCGAAGTTAGGCAGCGACTGAATGCGCTCCCCGGAATTACCGGACCGTGGCAGGTGATGGCTCGTTCCAATATGCGAGACATTGATACAGTCAACCGCTCTGATTTGAAATATCTCCGTCACTGGTCACTTTGGCAGGACTTAAAAATTCTTCTGCTCACAGTGCCTAAGGTTCTAACTGGTTTCGGTGCCTACTAAGGTCGTTGGATGATATGCCATCCCCACATTATCCCGTCTTCAACACCCCTCTCCTGTAGGAGAGGGGTTGGAGGAGAGGTTATCAAGGACCTTTCCTGAAGCGTGACAACTCTTACCCCACTAGAAACATAATGCAGTTCAAGCTTCCAGCGTTTCTCCGTCAGTTGCTAAAAGCGACAAGTTTTTGGAAAGATAACGACCTGATTCTACGAGAGTTTCAGTATTTTCCAAAAATCGCAATATTGGCTGTGGTTTTCTCGCTTCTAGCGGCAGCATTTGAGGGATTCGGATTAGGGTTTTTGTTGGCGTTCTTACAAAACTTGGTCAACCCTAGTGCTGAACCTTTTCAAACCGGAATTCGTTGGTTTGATCTTTGGATTTTAGGTATTAACACATCAGAAACCAGCCGTTTGTTTAGGGTCTCTGGCTTAATTTTGCTATCAACTTGGTTGCGAGCAGGATTTAACTACCTGACTTATGTGTATACCGAAAAAGCCCAAATGCACTTGGTGAATCGCTTACACAAGCGAATTTTTGAGCAATGGCAATCCTTGAGCCTGAGTTACTTTAGTAAATCTCAATCGGGTGAACTGCTGAATAGCATCACTAGTGAAATCGGGCGACTGAGGCAAGTTTTTAATTTAAGCGCTTTCATTATGACTAAAGGCTTGACCCTTTTAGTCTATGTGGCGATTATATTTAGCATCTCCTGGCAGCTATCGATTAGTTCGGTGATGCTATTTGTCCTGCTAGGGGTAGGGTTATCCACGCTCAATAAGCAAGTGCGAGAAGCAAGTTTTCCGGTGTCGCAAGCCAATGGTCGGTTTGCTTCGATCGCAATGGAATTCATTAATGGAATTCGTACCGTCCAATCTTTTGCGACACAGGATTTCGAGCGCCGACGGTTCTATAAAGCCAGCGATGACATTGTGGAAGCAGGAACCAATGCAGTCGTTGGCTGGGCGATCGTGCGTCCTCTAGCAGAAGGATTAGCGACCACTATTTTGATCGGCATGATCATTGTGGCACTGACTGTGTTTGTCGCCAATGGCACGATGCAAACCGCTTCGTTGCTCACATTTCTATTTATCTTGTTTCGGCTAGTACCCGCAGTTCACGAAATTAATGGCAACCGCGCATTAATTAGTAGCTTTCGCGGCTCAGTAGACAATATTAAAGAGCTTCTGCGCACTGATAATAAACCATATTTACCCAATGGAGTTCGAGAGTTTACTGGAGTCAAAAAAGCGATCGAATTGGTCTCCGTTGACTTTGGTTATGACCCAATTCACTTGGTGCTGCAAAATGTTACTCTCACGATTAATCGCGGCCAAATGACCGCTTTAGTGGGGGCATCAGGCGCCGGAAAAACCACATTGGTTGATTTGATTCCCCGCTTCTACGACCCGACTCAAGGCAAAGTGTTGATGGACGGCGTAGATCTGCGCGAGTTCGACGTCAACTCGGTCCGTCGCCGCATGGCAGTAGTGAGCCAAGATACGTTTATCTTTAATACTTCTGTGCGCAATAACATTGCTTACGGCTTAGACGGGGTGGATGAAGCCGCAATTTGGGAAGCCGCTAAATTTGCCAATGCTCTAGAGTTCATTCAGGAAATGCCAGAAGGGTTTGATACCCAATTGGGCGATCGCGGGGTGCGGCTCTCTGGGGGTCAACGACAACGACTGGCGATCGCGCGGGCGCTCCTCCGCAACCCAGAGGTTCTGATTCTCGATGAAGCCACGAGTGCGCTGGACTCGGTTTCAGAACGTTTGATTCAGGAGTCTTTAGAAAAACTGTCTACAGGTCGCACAGTGATTGCGATCGCGCACCGACTCTCCACGATTGTCCGAGCGGATAAGGTAGTGGTGTTAGAGCAAGGGCGAATTGTTGAGCAGGGCACCTATCAGGAGTTGCTCGCTCAGGGTGGCAAGCTGTGGAAATATCACCAAATGCAGCATGAAGTTGGCTCAACCGCTGGATGAAGCATATAAGGAGTCGCAACCGTTAAGCCAAGGAGATTGCTATGAAAATTTTGGTCTTAGAAAATGAACCTTCTTCTCGTCGAGGCGGACAGGAATGGTGTTTGCTCGAAGTTTGTACAGGTTTAGCGCAGCGGGGACATGAAATTCATCTGATCTATCGAGAAGATGGAGATTTTTTGCCCAAGTACCAGCAATTTTGTAAGTCGATGACCAAGGTACGACGTTACGTGATTGATACGACCGGAAAACGTCACCTCATCCTCTCGTCGCTGTCCTGGCTCGGCTCCCTCTTGCCAGCGCTCAAGATTAATCCCGATGTTGTCTATATTAATCAGACGAGAGAAGCCTTTTTTGGGGGCGCTGTGGCTCGGCTGAAGCGTGTGCCACTGGTCTGTCACCTACATATCTTTCCCCACAAAACATTTCGGCCACAGATTAAGTGGGGGTTGCAACATGTCACCCGGTTTATGACGGTTTCGCAGGCCACGCTTCAAGGCTACTTGCGAGCTGGATTTGACCCCAAAACGCTTCAGGTTGTTTACAACGGCATTGACCTGAAACGGTTTTCGATGCAGGGCGATCGCCAGCAAACTCGGCAGCGGCTAGACGTACCTCTAGATGCTTTTACGGTGCTCTATGCAGGTCGTATCGATCGCCCCAAAAATATTGAAATGCTGATCCGAGCCTTTGCTCAACTGGGATTGCCCCCTGGACAAGCACGGTTGATGATTGTCGGCAGTCCTGTGGTTCATTCCTCACCCGAAGCGGCAGCAGCGTATGTGCAGGAACTCAAAGACCTGTGCAGCCAACTGCGTATCAGCGACAGTGTGCATTGGTTAGGTCGTCGCACCGATCTCCCGGAAATATTCCGGGCTGCCGATGTTTCGGTGTTGCCCAGTTTATTGCCAGATACCTTCGGGTTAGTCTTAGCCGAGTCGATGGCCTGTGGAACTCCAGCCCTCGGCCTCAAATACGGTGGCATTCCAGATGTGCTTGCAGATGAATTTGAAAAGTTTCAGATTCCTGTCGGAGATGTGGCAGGGTTGAGCGATCGCTTGCGGTCTCTGAGGAATTGGCAAGAAACAGATCCGACTTTAGGCCAGCGGTGTCGCGCCTATGTCGAGAAGCGTTTTCCGGTGGAGCGGATGGTGGCTGAAGTAGAAACCGTGTTGCAAGAAGCAGCCGAGGCAGGTCCGGTGCGGTTAGGTCCCTCGCCCGAAAGCCTGCAAGCTTGGGAAAACGAAGTTGTGACGAATCCGACAGCACTGGCAGGATTAGTGACTCGGTAGCAGTCCCCCAATCGTGTGCAAGCGATCGCTAACTAGCCCCAGTTGCAAAGTCTAAATCCCAGAGGTACCCGATGAATTTAGTGGAAACTCACAGCAACCCAGATGTTTCGATCATTATTCCGCTCTATAACAAGGGCCAATATATTGCTAGAGCATTAAATTCTATCTTGGCCCAAACACATCAAAATTTTGAAATCATCGTGGTGGATGATGGCTCCACGGACAACGGGCCAGAAATTGTCCAGAGCTACACAGATCCTCGTCTGCAATTTATCCGTCAGGCAAATGCAGGACCAGGCGAGGCTCGCAATCGAGGAATTCGGGAAAGTCGAGTCTCCCTGATCGCTTTTTTGGATGCGGATGACGAGTGGCTGCCAACGTATTTAGCTGAGTCTGTGCAACAACTCCAAGCACATCCCGATTGTGCGATGAGTGCCTTTGGCCGCTTCTTGGGTAGCGATCGCACCAGTTGGGAGCCTGAGTGCCAACGGTTTGGGGTGACAGAAGGGGAGTGGCGGATGCCGATCAACCTGGATGGTCAGTCAACCAAGCAAGTCATAGACTTCTTTCATCCGGGCGCGATTGTCTGTCGGCGACAAGTGTTAAAGCGTTTTGGCGGCTTTTATACCAAGAACGGCTGCAACTATGGCGAGGATGTGTATCTGTGGGTGCAAATTGCCCTGAACTACAAAATCTATCGCAATCCCACGCCTCTCTTTTGGTGGCATACCGAAGCATCTGAGATCTCGGCTTATAGTGCGAGAAAGATAGTGCCGCCTTGGCCGATGCTGACCGACCCTCAACCTTTACGGATGGATTGTCCGCCTGAATATCACTCAGCTTTGGAGCGTTATTTGACTTATTTAGCGGTCATTGCTGCCGAGCGTTGCATTCGGGCAGGCGATCGCGTCACCGCAGAACAGCTTTTGCAAGATTATCCAGTGGCACAGAATTTCTTGGGAGACTACCTCAAACTCCAGGTGCATCTCTGGTTGATGGACTCGCCTGGTCTACGAGATCGGCTGCGGCAGGTCAAAAGCTTGGTGCGATCGTAAACTCAAAAACTTTGCGGTGTGAGACGAGTCGCTAGGGATGAAATTGAGTCATGAAAATTGCTTTTGTCGTCGGGGAATTTCCCTCTCTATCTCAAACTTTTATCCTGAGCCAAATTACAGGATTAATTGACCGAGGACATCAAGTCGATATTTATGCCAACGTCGGGCAAAAGCAGCCTAAAAACCATCCAGATGTCGAGAAGTACGATTTGCTGCGCCATACTCACTATTGGCCCCCTATCCCTGATAATCAAATCTGGCGATGGGTCAAAGGGACTGGGTTGCTGTTGAGGCATGGCTTCAAAGATCCAGTGCTGCTGGGGCGATCGCTCAATGTGTTGAAGTACGGCAAAGAAGCGGCCTCTTTCCGATTGCTCTACCCCACCCTTCCCTTACTCAAAGAGCGGCCTGCCTATGACATTATTCATTGCCACTTTGGTTGGAGTGGGTTGCAAAGTGCCTTTCTTAAAGATATTGGTGCCCTCAGAGGGAAACTAATCACTACCTTTCATGGCTTCGATATTACGACCAGCTTGAAGCTGTTTGGCGATCGCCTCTACGACCCTCTATTTCGCATGGGCAACCTGTTTCTGCCCATCAGTCAGCGGTGGCAGCAACGCTTGATTGAATTGGGTTGTGATGAGCAAAAAATTATGGTTCACCGGATGGGCATTGACTGCCAGAAATTTACCTTTGCACCGCGCCAACCCGATGCCGATGGCAGCATTCGGTTAGTCACGATCGCCCGCTTAGTGGAGAAAAAAGGAATTGAGTACAGCATTCGAGCCGTGGCTCAACTAGCCGAAACGTACCCAAACCTGGAGTATCACGTAGTTGGGGATGGACCACTGCGAGACGCTTTATCTGACTTGATTCAAAACTTGGGTGTGCAGAAACATGTGAAGCTGCTGGGCTGGAAACAAGACCAAGAAGTACTTGAGATTTTGAACCAAGCTCACATTTTGCTAGCGCCGAGTGTCACCAGCCAAGACGGCGATCAAGAAGGAATTCCTGTGGCTTTGATGGAAGCGATGGCAATGGGATTACCTGTAATTAGCACATTCCACAGCGGCATTCCAGAGCTGATCGAACATGGCAGTTCTGGTTTTTTAGTGCCTGAGCGGGATGCTGATACTCTGGCTAGCAAGCTCAGCTACTTAATTGAGCAGCCAGAAATTTGGCCTCAAATGGGGCACGCAGGTCGTTCTTATGTAGAAACTCACTACAACATCAACCAGTTGAATGACCGATTGGTGGAAATTTACCAGCAACTGTTGCTTCAACCCTGTTAGTAAATTCAGAGGATGACCTATGCCCCAAGTTTCTGTCGTGATTCCCACGTACAACGCGATCGCCTACCTGCCCGATACGGTGGCGAGTGTCCTAGAGCAAACTTATCCAGACTTTGAACTGTTAATCGTAGATGATGGCAGTTCCGATCGTACTGTGGAATGGGTATCTGCATTAACTGATCCCCGCATCAGGCTGATTACCCAAGAAAATCAAGGGTCAGCGGGAGCGCGAAATAGAGGCATTACGGAAGCTCAGGGAGAATATATTGCTTTTCTAGATGCCGATGACTTGTGGGCACCGACCAAGCTAGAAAAACAGGTGCGGTGTTTGGGGGCAGATCCAGCCGTTGGCTTGGTCAATACTTGGGTGGTGAATATGGATGCGGCGGGCAACTTAACCGACCAAGTGTTAATGTCAGATGCCGAGGGGGAGATTTGGCAAGCGATCGCCGAAGAAAATCAGATCTTTTGTGGCAGTTCTCCGATGGTGCGGCGTAGCTGCTTTGAAACGGTGGGAGTTTTTGACCAAACACTGCGATCGGCGGAAGACTGGGATATGTGGATTCGCATTGCCGCTCGCTATCACTTTGCTGTGGTAAAGGAGCCGTTGGTGTTTTATCGCCAGCATGCCAACAGCAAATCCAATAACTTGCAGCGGCATTTACATCATCGTTTGAAGGTAATCGACAAAACCTTTGCCTCTGCCGCCCCAGAACTCCAGTATTTGAAAAATCGAGCCTATGGACGGGCTCATCTGTCGGTCGCTTGGAAGCCTTTGCTGGCGAAAGATTATGACACTGCTTTAAGCTTGCGGCGACAGGCTTTGACCTACTATCCCCAACTTCGTTCCACCAAAAGCTATCTGCGCTTGGGTCTGATTATTACCGCCATGCGTTGGTTAGGTCCGCAAGGCTACCAAAAGCTGAGAAACCTGTTGCACACTCTCCGCAAGCAGAAGCCCTGGCTGAAACAAGAAGTGCCTGGTTAATTTCCTAGTTAATTTCCTGGTTAATTTAGTGAGCCTAGGCTTTGGCAGCAATGAATGATGGAACTTTGTGAGGATTGGGGAAACAGATTATGACCGCAGAGACCAAGCATCAGGGGCCTCTCGTCAGTGTGATTATTCCGACCTACAATCGCCCCGGTTATTTAAAGCAGGCGATCGCAAGTGTCGTTCAGCAAACTTACACCAATCTTGAAATCATCGTTTCAGATGACTGTAGCCCAGAGCATCCCCAACCGATTATTGATGCTTTTCAAGATGGGCGGATTCGCTTGCGCCGCAATCCGACTAACTTAGGCATTGGCTTGAATGCAACCTACGCCTTCAAAGAGGCTCAAGGTAAATATGTAGCAAGCCTGAATGATGATGATCTTTGGTGTCCAGATTTCCTAGAGAAACTGGTACCACCGTTGGAAGCTAACCCAGATTTAGCTCTAGCATTCTGTGACTACTTCATCATCAACTCGGAAGGCGCGATCGACGCTCCAGCTACAGAGAAACAATCTTGCCGAGAAAAGCGGCATCAATTGCAGGCGGGTATTTATCGACCTTTTTGGGAACTGGGTTTAATCGATCGCTCGGTATTTGCAGCTTCTGCGGCCTTAATTCGCTGTGAGGCTGTGGCTTGGGAGCGCTTACAGGAAGCAGGCGTATTTTGGGACTACTACATTAGCTATCTGGCTTGTCGTTCTGGTCAGGGAGCTTACTACTGCCCAGAGCGCTTAGCTTGCTACCGCATCCACGCTCAGTCGGAAAACATGACCAGCGGGAATCGCAACGCTCAAGCCAAAATTCGTAAAGGTAAGGCAGGAATTGCTTGCTATGAAAGCTTTATGGCTGATGCTCCGACTCCGAAGCTACGAAAATACTTTGAGCGGGAATGGGCCTATGCTAATACGACTTTGGGGATTGGATTGTTGCGGGCAAATCAAGCGATCGCGGCTCGGCCCTATCTCTTGCGATCGCTCCAATACCAAAAATTGAATCTTCGGACGATGGTGGCTTTAGCTTTAAGCTTTATTCCTCAGTCGTTAGCAAGTCCTTTTTTGCAAATGCGAAATGTTTTTGCCGAGCATTCCAATCATTTGTAGGTTAACTATCTGTTCTGTTCCTGAAGATGGTTGTCTTAAAATCCTGAAAACTTGAAAATCTATTGAATTTTTAATTATTAAATAATAGACCTTTAGAGGAAAAGAGAAATGATTCAAGCCGCCTTAATTCGCTCAATCTCAACAGTTATCATTGCCCAAAATGAGGAAGAATGTATTGCTAATGCCATTCAATCTTGCTTACCTTTTGCGGATGAGATTGTTGTGGTTGATGGTGGCAGTCAAGATGCTACAGTGCAAATTTCTGAGAGCCTGGGTTGTAAGGTTTATACTAATCCTTGGCCAGGATACTCCAAGCAACGCAATTTTGGGGCAGACCAAGCAAAGCATGATTGGATCTTTTTTCTAGATGCTGATGAGGTGGTAGATACGGAGTTAGCGATCGCAATTTCAGCTTGGAAAACGGGTTTGGAGCCAACCACTAAAGCTCTCTCTGTGAAACGGGTTGGAGACTTTTTTGGCAAATGGTTGGATAGCCGAGCCGAAGCCCATGTGCGCTTGTATGACAAAACTCAATGTCGAATTAAAGATGTGCTCGTTCATGAAGGGCCTGATGTCAAAGACGACCCTGTGACGTTGTTGCCAGGAACTTTATGGCATCAAGGATTTCGAGATATGAGTGATCTAGTAATTCGATTTAATAAATATACTGATTTGGATGCTAACCAAGCTCATTTGTTAGGCAATAAATTTAGTTTAATTAGATTGCTATTAAAGCCACCTGCAAAGTTTTTGCAGCAATATCTTTGGTATGGCATGTATCGCCAAGGTTTAGCAGGTTTTACATTAGCTAGTTTGTGGAGTTATTACATTTTTCTCAAGGAAATCAAGCTCTATGAAATTGATTGGCGAGCTAAAGGGGAGACTCAACCAGAACCAAAAGAATTTGGCTTGCCTGTGACACCGACTCATCAAGTTCAAGCTTAAGTTTTTCGTACCTTTTTAGTTATTAACTACTTCACAAGCTCATGCAAATTCGCTCCTCCAGAGCAGCCACAAAAAGCTTTAACTTTGGGTTGAAACCAGCCCCTGCTTGGATGGCAATCCTGGGTTTTACCTTGTTTTCAGCCTTATGTCTGGTGGTGAAATCAGGGCTACTCAGAATTGCCTTTCCTGGGGGCGCTTTTCTGGTGGGATTGTTTCTCTATGGGCGTTATCCCTTGCTCTATCTAGGCTTTACCTGGTGGATTGCGTTTTTGTCGCCTTGGGTGCGACGCATGGTGGATTACAACAGTGGTTGGGTGGACCCAAGTACTATCTTGCTGGCTCCTTTTTTGGTCATGTTAGTGACCCTAGCAACTTTGGTGCGATCGCTGCCTAGAGCTGCACGCCAGGGAGGTTTGCCCTTTATTTTGGCTTTTGTGGGAGTCATCTACGGTTTTTTGGTGGGGCTGATCAAATACCCGCCAACGGCTGTAGTAGTCCCCATGCTGAACTGGTTCACCCCGATCCTGTTTGGGTTTCATCTATTCGTCAATTGGCGAAGTTATCCTAGTTACCGCCAAAGCTTAGAGCGCATATTTCTTTGGGGCGTTTTAGTTTCAGGGGCTTACGGCGTGTATCAATATTTGGTGGCACCGCAATGGGACCGATTTTGGCTAGTCAATTCTAAGGCTATTGCCTTTGGTACCCCAGAACCATTGGGCATCCGGGTCTTTAGCATCATGAACTCTCCTGGCCCCTTCGCCACAGTCATGCTGGCAGGCTTAATGTTGCTGCTAAGCGGCAAAGGCAAGCTGCGATTTTTTGCCTCTGGAGTGGGCTATTTGTCGTTTCTGTTGTCTCTGGTCCGCTCGGCTTGGCTTGGTTGGGGAGTCGCGATGTTGACCTTTTTGCCATCCCTGAAACCAAAGCTACAGATGCGTCTGGTAGTGACGATTGTGGTGATGGCGCTTTGCATTATTCCGCTCGCCAACCTTGATCCGTTTGCCGACACGATTGGAGCCCGTTTGCAGTCTCTCACGAATACCAAAGGAGATGTCAGCTATAGCCAGCGCAGCGAGGGCTATGCCGCGACCTTGAGTTTAGCGCTCTCCCAATTTCTCGGCCAAGGCTTAGGGTTTGTCCTGGAAGGCACCAGTTTGGGTAGTAATGACAGCGGCATTTTGAGTATGTTTTTCTCGCTCGGTTGGTTCGGGACCATTCCTTATTTAGGTGGCATTATTTTGCTGCTGTTTAGCTTATTTCAGTCTGTCGATATTCGGGCCGATACCTTTGCCAGTGCGGCTCGTGCGATCAGTTTGGGTGTATTTGCTCAAATTGGCCTAGGCAGCGTCACATTGGCTCTTTCAGGAGTTGTGTTCTGGGGGTTTGCGGGTATGGCTCTGGCTGCTAGCCAATACCATCGCTACCAGCGGTTAACAGCTTTGCAGTCAGGATGAAAAGTTTAGAAAAAGCGATCGCGACTCTCTCATTCTTGATCGCGCTGGATTTCACTTAGTTTCAGGAGAAATGAATGAAAGATGCTTCAAATTATCCTGCGACTGCAATCAGTCCAGTACAGTTAGGCACTTCAGCTAAGGTAGTAATCTCAGGTTCATCTACTAAGAAAAAGCTAGAACTAATTCAGGCTTGTCGAGGTATTGCAGCGCTGTTGGTGGTGTTGTTTCACGTCACTGAATTTAACCTGCAAAAGTTAAATCAAAACTTCCTGGCAGGGCTATTTGCTTTTGGAGGTTCAGGCGTTGATTTCTTTTTTGTGTTGAGTGGATTTATTATCTTCTTCGCTCATCAAGCTGATATTGGACAGAAGAAGAAACTTAATGCTTTCATGGTTAAACGAGTTATTCGTGTGTACCCCCTCTATTGGATCATCACCCTGGCTTTGTTGCCAATTTACTTCTTGATCCCCTCATTTGGTAAAGGCTACGAGCGGGATTTAGGTGTAATTTTGAAGTCACTTTTGTTAGTGCCTCAAGAAAATTTTCCTGTTTTAATCGTTGGCTGGACCCTAACTCACGAAATTTTCTTCTACTTTATCTTTGGTTTAGCAATTTGGCTCACACCTAAAGTTTCTCGATTTGTGCTTTGTAGTTGGCTAGGTGGAACTTTGACCTTTTTCTGGTTGACTGTCAGCGATCGCGCCTCCTCTGTACAGCCACCCCTGCTCTTGAACTTTATTTTTAATCCGCACAATCTAGAATTTGCCTTTGGTTGTTTGGCGGCTTATTGGGTAGTAGGGAAAAGAATAAAACCAGGAGCAATCTACTTAATTGCAGGAGTAGTATTATTTATCACTTCGGGGTTAGGTGATAACTACACAAACGTAGAAATTCCTGATGTGATTGCTTATGGGTTACCCTCGATGTTAGTTGTATTAGGGGCAGCCTCGATTGATTTGAATCAAGGCTGGAAAACTCCCACTTGGCTGAACGGATTAGGAGATGCTTCCTACTCGATTTATTTAGTGCATTATCCCTGTTTGGCTGCCTGTTTTAAGGTGGCGATCGCGCTAAATCTTGTCAGTTTATTTGGGAATTTCCTCACCATGAGCCTGTTGACTGTGATCGCAGTCATTGTTGGTTGGTTGACCTACTTGTATCTTGAAAAACCGTTAATTACTTGGCTACGGCGTAAGTTAGTTCCGAAGCAATCTGCTTGGGTTAATGCTCAATAACTTCAGTTGAATTCAGTGTTGATAAAAAACCAGCTTATTTAGTTCTGAATTGATTCTGGCGTTTCTAAGGATTTCTTATGAAGATTCTCTTCTTAGATCAAAGCGGCAAGCCAGGAGGGGCAGAATTATGTCTGCTGGATATTGCGAAACCCTATCGCGATCGCTGTTTAGTCGCTTTATTGGCAGATGGCCCCTTCCGGGATCTCCTAGAGCAACATCAGATTCCGGTACAGGTGCTTAGCTCTGAAGGCATCCAAGTGCGAAAAGATAGCGGTTGGCGGCAAGGCTTTGGTAGCTTGGCTCAACTCCTGCCCCTAATTACCCAAGTGGTGCAGTTGAGCCGCAACTACGACTTGATCTATGCCAATACCCAGAAAGCTCTTGTTGTGGGAGCTTTGGCTGCTTGGCTCAGTCGTCGGCCTTTGGTTTATCACTTGCATGATATTCTCTCACCCGACCACTTCAGTTCCATGAATCGGCGGCTTGCAGTCACTTTGGCAAACCGGTTTGCCTCCTTAGTGATTGCCAACTCAGAAGCGAGCCAAACCGCTTTTATTGCGGCGGGTGGTCGTGCTGAGTTAACCCAAGTCATTTATAACGGCTTTGAACCCCAAATCTATCAGTCTTCCAATGCTGAGGCTGTGCAATTGCGGCAGCAACTGGGTTTGGAGGGGCAGTTTGTAGTGGGTCATTTTAGTCGGCTTTCGCCTTGGAAGGGGCAACATGTCTTGCTGGAGGCTTTGGCGCACTGCCCACAGGATGTCATGGCTTTATTTGTCGGTGACGCTTTATTTGGAGAGCAGCAATATGTCGAACAACTGCATCAACAAGTCAACGCGCTCGGTTTACAAAAACGGGTGCGTTTTTTAGGGTTTCGTTCTGATGTCGTGACCCTGATGAAATCTTGTGACCTGATTGCTCACACGTCCACAGCTCCAGAACCGTTTGGGCGGGTAATTGTAGAAGCCATGCTCTGCGGCAAACCAGTGGTTGCTGCTAAATCGGGCGGTGCGATCGAATTAATTACGCCTGAGGTTGATGGTTGGCTAGCGACTCCTGGAAATCCTCAACAACTGGCAGCTGTGATTAATCTCTGTCGGAATCAACCAGAACGCTCCAGCGCGATCGCCCATCACGCTCAAATCCAAGCTAGTCAACGCTTTAACCTGGACATCATCAACCAAAAAATTGCTCAACTCCTAGGGCAGACCCTCGCACGAGTCCCGCAGGTTTAATTACACCTAGCCCCTTCCTCGTTATTCGCAAGTTGCCAGCTTATGAAGTTTTCCCTTGCTTATTCCATGAAACGCTACCGTTATTCCTTACTAGCCTTACTCAGTGCTCTACTACTTGCCTGTACCGCTTCCTGGTCTCCCTCGCAGGCCCAATTACAACCAGAGCAGGCTCGCAGTGCTGACTCATTCGTGAACTCGATTGGCGTGGCAACTCATCTACGCTATGTTGACACTGCCTATGGCAACTACGACACGATTATCAGGCCCAAATTGCAAGAGTTGGGAGTGCGCCATATTCGTGACGGAGGTAAGAACTCAGAGTTTTACCGCCGACTCAACGATTTAGCTACCCTGGGAATCAAATCAACTTTAGTGATGGATTCTAGAGATGGCATTACGCCTGCCAATGTTGTTGCAGAGGCGATTCAACCTGTCTTGTCCTCGATTGAAGCAGTCGAAGGGCCAAATGAGTGGGATGTGAATCCTCAAGCAACTTATAAAAACCAAGCTTTTCCGGAAGGGCTGCGGGCTTACCAAGATGAACTGTATGCCGCAGTCAAGGCAGATCCAACGACAGCCGCATTACCTGTGCTCATGCCTTCCTTGGCCATTCCCTACTATGCTCCTCGCTTAGGCTCCCTGACTTCGGCGGATCTGGGCAATATGCATAGCTATGCGGGGGGCAACTTGCCCAGCCAGGACCTAGACACAAAGTGGGTGCCTTTGACTCAGGCAGTCACGGGGGTAGCTAAGCCAATTGTGGCGACAGAATGCGGTTGGCATAATGCCACCAGCGATCTCAAAGCGTCTCAGCCAGGGATTTCGGAACTTGCAGCAGCTAAATACGTCCCTAGACTCTATCTGGAGTATTTTAATCGGGGCATCCAGCGATCGTTCCTTTACGAACTCATCAACGAGCGCCAGGGCACTACCCAAGAACAGAACTTTGGTCTGCTCCGGAACAATGGCTCTGCTAAACCTGCCTTTGACTCCCTAAAGAACTTGATTGCTTTGCTAAAAGATCCGGGTTCTGAGTTTGCTCCGCAGGCTCTGAGCTACAGCTTGAGCGGCAGCAGTGCTCCCCTAAGTCCCGCTGTGCATCATACGCTGCTGCAAAAACGGGATGGTCGATTTTATTTAGCGCTGTGGCAAGAGGTTTCTAGTTTTGATTTGCAAACGAAACTGGATGTTTACGTTCCTCAGCAGACCGTGACTGTAACTCTGGGAACGCGAGTGCGTCAGGCAACCACCTACAAACCGTTAGCGTCTGTCGCTCCTGTACAGCGATACGCCAATCCCAAGCAATTAAACTTGACTATCTCTGATCATCCGCTCGTGATTGAGCTAGTTCCAGCGTAAGTGAACCGATAACCCAAGCAACTGGAGGATTCTATGCCTGTAACCTTGCGATCGCAGCAACCATCTGTGAGCTTATTTATCCCTAACTTAGCGGGGGGCGGAGCAGAGCGAGCGATGTTGCACTTGGCTCAAGGCTTTGCGGCAAGAGGCTTAAAAACTGATCTAGTGCTGGCTCAAGGAGAAGGTGCTTATCTCGATAAGGTGCCTGCCAATGTCCGTCTGATTAACCTCAAAGCCAAGTCCCCTGTCATCGTTTCTAAAACTTGGGCGCTCAGACGCTACTTGCAGCAAGAAAAACCCGATTTCTTGCTCTCAGCTTTAGATATCGCTAGTTCCGCAACCTTGGCCCAGCGCTTAGCAGGGGTGCCAACTCGGATTGTGATGTGTGTGCAAACCAATCTCTCGCAGCAGTTTCAAGATAGGCATGGAGGGACTGGCAACGTTCGGCCTTTTTTAGTGCGGCAGTTTTATCCTTGGGCCGATGCGATCGTGGCTGCTTCTCAAGGAACAGCGAGAGATGTGGCGCAGATGGCAGGCTTGCCTGAGGATAAGGTGCAAGTCATCTACAATCCAGTCGTGATGCCAAATTTGGTCGAGAAAATTAAAGCACCGATTGATCATCCCTGGTTTGCGGCTGGAGAACCTCCGGTAGTTTTGGGGGTGGGGCGGTTAGTCAAGCAGAAAGATTTTCTCACCTTAGTCCGCGCTTTTGATTTGGTGCGACAACGCCATCCCGCCCGATTGATGATTTTGGGAGAAGCCGATCCACGCGAGCCTCTGGTGAAGCCAGAGTTGGAAGCTTTGATTCAAGAGTTAGGCTTGCAAGATAATATAGCGTTGCCTGGCTTTGTCGAAAACCCTTATGCCTACATGGCACAGTCAGCCGTGTTTGTGCTCTCCTCGATCTATGAAGGATTCGGCAATGTGGTGGCAGAAGCCTTGGCCGCAGGTACTTCTGTCGTTTCGACAGATTGCGAAAGTGGCCCCGCAGAGATCTTGAGCAATGGCAAATATGGTCGCTTGGCTCCTGTTGGTGACTTTAAAGCTTTGGCAGATGGAATTATTGCCGCGCTAGAGCAACCAACCGATGCTGAAGTGTTACAGCAGCGGGCCAATGCTTTTGCTATGGACAATATCGTGGGGCAATATCTGGATGTGCTGGAGAACCTCAGCCGCCAAGATGCTCTTCAAGCTAGCTAATCTACAAGACAGCTAAGTCGTTGAGCAGAGAACGTGATGCGAATTCTCCATATCCTGAATGATGTCCGAGAACTCGGAAACGGCATTATCAATGTGGCGATCGATCTGGCCTGTTTGCAAGCCAAAGCGGGGCTTGAGGTAGCCGTAGCCTCTGATGGTGGCGAGTACGAAACCCTTTTAGCAGACTGCGGTGTCACACATTTCCCCTTGAATCAGCAGCGGCAACTGGGGAATTTCCTCCGAGCTACCAAGGAATACCGAGCGATCGCCCAAACGTTCCAACCGGATATTGTACATGCCCACATGATGACTGGAGTGGTTTTGGCGCGCTGCTTACGCAGATTTGGCAACTATAAGCTAGTTTCTACCGTTCATAACGAGTTTCAGCGCAGCGCTACTTTAATGGGCGTGGCTGATCGCGTGATTGCAGTGAGCCAAGCGGTGGCTGATTCAATGGTGCGCCGAGGCATTCCGCAGAGGAAGCTGCGAGTAATTCGCAATGGCACTTTGGGTAGTCCTCGCCAGCGTTCTTCTTCTCTCCCTGCGATCTCTCTCCAGCATCCCGCGATCGCTACCGTGGCAGGAATGTATCAGCGCAAAGGCATTACAGAATTGATTACGGCTTTTGCTCAAATTGCCGCAGATTTCCCGGAGGCACATCTGTATTTAATTGGCGAGGGGCCTGACCGCCAGATGTTTGAAGCCCAAGCTCAGGCTACGCCAGTATCAGAGCGCATCCATTTTCTAGGGTTTCAACCCCAACCCCAAAGATATTTGCAAGCCACGGATATTTTTGTGTTGGCTTCTCATCAAGAACCATTTGGCTTGGTGCTGTCGGAGGCGCGGGAAGCGGGATGCGCCATCATCGCCAGCAATGTAGATGGTATCCCAGAAGCATTAGATCAAGGGGCCGCAGGTTTATTAGTTCACCCTAAAGATAGTGCAGCGATCGCGGCAGCTTTATTAGAATTGCTTCAGTGTTCTCAGCAGTTGCAAGCCTGGAAGGAACAGGCCCAACGCAACTTAGCTTGGTTGAGTGTGTCACGTGTGCATCAAGAAATTTTAGCAGTCTACCAAGAGCTGATAGCAGAACGCGATCGCTCTAAAGCATTTACCAGCTTTGAATTGTAATATTTGCTGTTTCCTTCGTTGAATTCAGGCACTGGCTTGAAGGCGGGTCTCTATCTAGTCAAGTAGAACAACTCGTTAAACCAGACATCCTATGTAGACCTGTCCCCCGTCTCCTCTCCTTCAGGAGAGGGGTGCTGTAGGCGGGGTGAGGTTGGCATGGACAAATCTCACTCATCCAGTACTTCAGCCATAACCCATGAGTTTTCAGTCTCCGCTTGTTTCAGTGATTATCCCTGCATATAACACTGAACTCTATATTGGCCCAGCTTTGGAATCAGTTCTGTCACAAACGTATCAAAACATTGAAGTTTTGGTAGTAGATGATGGATCGCAAGATCGAACTGCCGAAATTGTTGAATCTTTTGTGCAAAGAGATCCGCGCGTGCAGCTACTGAGGCAGAAGAATGCTGGAGTGGCAGCGGCTCGGAACCTAGCGATCGCCCACTCTCAAGGAGAATACATTGCCCCGATCGATGCCGATGATATTTGGTATCCCGAAAAGCTAGAAAAACAAGTGCAATGTATGTTGCGATCGGGTCCAGAAGTAGGGCTCGTGTATACCTGGTCGGTGCACATTGATGAAGCAGGATTAATCATTGGTAAATATAACTTGGAACGAGCTTATAAACCGGAAGGCTCTATCTATCCCATCCTGGTTTATTCCAACTTTTTGGATAATGCTAGTAACCCACTGATCCGTCGCACTTGCCTAGATCGAGTGGGAGGATTTAATCCAGAATTGCGGGCGCAAAATGCTCAAGGCTGCGAAGATTGGGAGTTGTATTTACGCATCGCTGATGCTTATGAATTTCGCGTTGTGCCTGAGTTTTTAGTTGGGTATCGTCAGTTGTTAGGAAGCATGGCCAGCAATTGTCGAGCGATGGCTAAATCTTATCAGTTGGTCATAGCGGAAGTACAAGCTCACCACCCAGAGATTCCACAGACAATTTATCGCTGGTCTAGGGGATGTTTCTATCACTATTTGATGGGTAAAAGCTATAAATCTGGAGCGCACTGGCACACATTAGAGTGGCTGGCTCTGACGCTCAAGGATGATCTGAGCTTGCTACTGCGTCCTGGCTTGTATCCGATGATCCTGACCTGCTTACTCAAAATTGCCGCTAAACCAGTTACCTCCTTGATTTGGCCTGATCATCGTTCCTGGCTAGAATTTAGACAGCGTTTTAGATTACCGCCGCGTCCGCTAACGATTGAAGAGATTAACAATCAGGAGACAAAGCCTCTGCCAATTCTGAAACCCTACGATTGGGTACTTTTATGGCGTTGGACAAAAGCAATGAAAATTTGTCAACAGCTTGCCTCTATCAAATCAAAAAAATTACAAGAATTGCTGCTTTCGCATTAAACTTTTAGCAAAATAGGAATTTATGAAAGAGGCGAAAGCAATCAGAAAATTGTTTCCTTTATTGAAGCTGTATCCTTGGGCAATCCCAGTTATTGTAGTCTTGGGAATTTTAGCTTCTCTCTCTGAAGGATTAGGAATTAGTTTATTTATTCCTTTATTGCAAAGTTTTGATGCTGGCACGGCTCAAACTACTCAGAGTAATGTCTTGATTGCTTTTTTTGATCGAATTTTTGCTCAAATTCCGATTCAAAACCGTTTACCCATTACTGCTGGATTTATCTTTGGCAGCGTTTTGCTGAAAAATGCTTTGTTATATGGCAATACTCTCCTATTTTCCTGGTTGAATTGGCGGATTAGCTATCAGTTGCGTTCGGGTATTTTTAGACAGCTATTAAGTGTTAGCTATAGCTTTTTGGAGCGTTATCCATCGGGTAAGTTTCTCAGTACTTTAGATAACGAAACCTGGCGCACTAGTCAAGCGCTATCTGTACTGGTGGGTCTCATTATTAGTAGCTGCACAGTCGTTATGTTTACAATTTTGCTGCTGCTCATTTCCTGGAAGCTGACGCTTTTGGTAGCAGCGGTCATGCTACTAATTTCCAGCATGATTCAATTTATGACTCGCCAAGTTAAGCAGTTGGGCAAGCAGGCTGAGAAGGCAAACGCCGTCTTTGTGCAACGGGTGTGGGAAGGATTGCTAGGGATGCGAGTGATTCGGGAGTTTGGCCGCGAATCCTATGAACAAGCTCGCTTCGATCAAGCTTCTCGGCAAGTTTGTCACTCCTTTATGGAACTCGATCGCATTTCTGGAGCAGTCTATCCACTCTCTGAAGTGCTTTCAACTGGCTTGCTAGCTGGCATTCTAGTAATCGCTTTGCAGCAACAAGTGAATCTGCCCACTTTGCTGACCTTTGTATTTATGCTCTATCGGCTGCAACCCCAGATGCGGCATGTAGATGGAGCGCGAGTCAATTTGATGTCGCTCACCACGGCGATCGATGATGTGATGTCTCTGCTCGATCGCAGTGATAAGCCTTATATCCGCTCTGGCAAAACTCGGTTTACAGGGTTGCGTCAGGCGATCGCATTTCGAGCCGTAGATTTTTGTTATGGAGCGGGCGAAAAGACAGCGCTACAAAATATCTCGATCTGTATCCCTAAAGGTAAAACAACGGCGATTGTGGGGCCTTCTGGAGCGGGTAAATCTACTTTGATCAGCCTGATTTGTCGGTTTTATGACCCCACTAGTGGCGAAATTGAGATTGATGGTCAGCCTTTGCCACAGCTCAATCTGGCCGACTGGCGCGATCGCATTGCAGTGGTCAGTCAGAGCGTGCATATCTTTAGCACCACGATCTATGAGAACATTGCCTACGGTCGGCCCGAGGCAACAGAGGCGGAAGTGGTCGCGGTTGCTAAACAAGCCAATGCTCATGAATTTATCAGCCAACTACCTCAGGGATATCAAACTCAGGTAGGCGATCAGGGAGTGCGGCTGTCAGGTGGTCAACGCCAACGCCTGGCTCTAGCTCGCGCCATTATTCGGAACCCCGAAATCTTGATTCTAGATGAAGCCACCAATGCCCTCGACAGTATCTCTGAGCATTTGATCCAGGAAGCCATCAATGCTCTGAGCCAGCGTTGCACCTTGATTGTGATTGCCCATCGTCTCTCGACAATTGAGCAAGCCGACCAGATTATTGTGATTGAGGAGGGACAGGTGACAGAGCAAGGAACAATGATGGAACTGCTCAAGCGCGATCGCTTATTCGCCCAGTTATATCGCTTGCAATATCGCAATGCTCAGCTCTAGGAATGGTGCTATACCAATTCTCTAAACTCAAATTACAGATTATTGTAGGGGCGAACGGCCGTTCGCCCCTATTCTTACAACGGATTAAATCAGTGAGTTTATGTATCTCTATCGCTGTGTGACAACACCCGATTCACGCCGCTGAGAATGGCTAACAATGATGCAGTGACGATGTTGGAATGAATGCCCACGCCATGCAACGAACCAGAGATGCGATCGCTCGTGACTTCGACATAGGCGATCGCTGCTGAGTCACTGCCTTGGTTGAGGGAATGCTCCTCGTAATGATCAACGCGGATGTCCAGGTTCAAAGCCTGGAGGAAGGCATCGATTGGACCATTGCCTTGCCCTTGTAGTGTGGCTGGCTGGCCATCCCTCTCCAATGTCACGCTGATCATCTGTTGTGAATCCACTTCTGCGAGGTGATGAGCGAGATATTTGAGGGGTGAAACAGCTTGCAAATATTCCTGCTCAAACAACTTCCAGAGATCTGCTGCGCCCATCTCCTGACCATGTGTATCTACGGCTTGCTGCACAATACGGCTGAACTCGATCTGTAAGCGTCGAGGCAACACCAAGTTATAGTCTCGCTCTAACAAGAAGGCAATTCCACCTTTGCCAGACTGGCTATTCACTCGAATTACAGATTCATAAGTGCGTCCGACATCGGCTGGATCAAGTGGTAAGTAAGGAATTTCCCAGATATCCTCCGATGACTGTGCTGCGAATCCTTTTTTGATCGCATCTTGATGAGAACCGGAGAAGGCTGTGAAAACTAAATCACCGACATAGGGATGGCGAGGATGAATGGGGAGTTGCGTGCAGTCTTCAACCAGCCTGGCGACTTGATTAATTTGGGAGAA
Source organism: Trichocoleus desertorum AS-A10 (assembly GCF_039962155.1). NCBI lineage: Bacteria > Bacillati > Cyanobacteriota > Cyanophyceae > Leptolyngbyales > Trichocoleusaceae > Trichocoleus > Trichocoleus desertorum. The sequence goes on from NZ_JAMPKN010000006.1 coordinate 69,932, forward strand.
CTCTAGACCTGGATCAACGCCTTGGGTGTAGAGATTGAGGGCGAGCGTCACCAAATCTACGTTACCTGTACGTTCACCGTTGCCGAATAGACAGCCTTCGACGCGATCGGCCCCTGCCATTTGGGCCAACTCTGCTGCCGCGATCGCACAACCCCGGTCATTATGAGGATGCACACTCAAAATCACGTTGTCTCGCATGGTTAGATGACGATGTATCCACTCCACCTGATCTGCAAAGATATTGGGAGTTGACACTTCCACCGTGGCAGGGAGATTGATGATAGCTTTGCGTTCGGGAGTGGGTTGCCAAACTTCTAGCACCGCATTACAGATCTCCTTGGCAAAGTCCAACTCTGTCGAGGTAAAGACTTCAGGAGAATATTGGAATTGCCAGTTGGTGTCTGCTTGCTCGGCAGCGAGTTCGTTAAAGAGTTGGGCGGCGGTGACTGCGAGGTCAATAGTACCGGGGCGATCGAGTCCAAACACAACGCGACGGAAAACGGGAGCGGTGGCGTTGTAGAGATGCACGATCGCGCGTTTGGCACCACGTAGAGACTCAAAAGTTCGACGGATCAAACTTTCGCGGGCAGGCGTCAAAACCTGAATCGTGACATCATCGGGAATCAAGTTTTGCTCAATTAGGTGGCGCACAAAGTCGAAGTCAGTTTGTGAGGCGGAGGGGAACGCAACTTCGATTTCTTTGAAGCCAATCTGCACCAGCAAATTGAACATCTGTAATTTTTGCTCTCCGTTCATCGGCTCAATCAGCGCTTGATTACCATCGCGCAAGTCGGTGCTGAGCCAGATGGGAGGTTGGGAAATGATATTGTCGGGCCAGGTACGATCGCGTAAGGCGACTGGGGGAAAGGAGCGGTATTTGTTAGCAGGCTGTTTCAACATGAGCGACAAATCCTTAATTTTTGCGGTTGATGAGGTGTTGTGGCGGTGGTAATTAAAAGATTGGGGTTGTCAGATTGCAATGTAGGTTGCCACTCAGTCCGAGCCTGACAACCCACCCACAGTCGCAGTAATGCCTCAAATGTTTGTTGCAGTTGCATTGAGAGATCTCCAGTCACGTTAAGACAATGGATAGCTAAATATTCTGAAACTCTAAAACCAAGTGCTTGGGGGCACCTGCCCCCAAACCCCCGTTGAGGGACGCAGCCGTCCCTCAGACCCCCTGCAGAAGGATGGTTAGATTGGAAAAAAAACTAGATTCAGCTCACAGAATTATTTGCGCGCAAGGCGCAGCAGCAGTCCCAGCCCTAAGAGTAGGGTTGAGGGCTGGCGTAGCGATCGCTGCTGTGTGCGCATAAGACAAAGTTGGTATGACTGCTTGTATCCTAACGGCAAGCGATCGCTGGGTCAAGAGATGATGGTTGAGCCAGAAGTTAGAGCCCTAGCAACCTAAAGAGGCCAAAGACATTACTTAGAGGTGATAGAACGTTCCCTACGGTATCGGAGATACCTGCTAGAGAGGAGCGACCAATAATGACTGTGTCGTTATTGCGGAGGGGTGGGTTGCTATTGTTATTCAAGCCTTGTGCCAGGTTAACTGAAATGACTCGCTTGGACACGGTACCGTCAGGATTGAGGCGAATCAGAGTCACGGCACTTTGCTTGGCGCGACGTTTGTTGAAACCACCTGCTGCTAAGACTGCTTGGTTGAGTGGGGTATTGGGTGGTACTTCTACGGCTCCTGGTTTGACCACTTCACCTACGATATTGACGGTGATCTTATCGGGGGAGAAGCTGGCGGCAGCGAGTTCGGTGGCTTCCTTGGCACTCATGGCGGTGGCAGTTGGAATCACAATCGTGTCGCCATCTTGTAGGGGGAGATCTTGCCGCAGATCGCCTCCTGCTAAAAGTTGCCAGAAGTCAATTTTGGTAACTTGAGCAGGGCCAGAATTGGTGCGACGACGCAGTTCAATATTACGAATATCGGCAGTTTGGGTGATGCCGCCAGCGACCTGAATCGCCTTAGTAATGGTCGGAATTTTTTGTTGAGTATTGGTGTTGATGCCAGTCTCATTATCAGTTGCGCCACTAATAATATAAGGGCCTGGACGCTGCACCTGGCCCACAATGGCAACTTTGAGGGGACGAGTTTCAGTCGTAGAAAAACTCGCAGAGGCTAACTGCGATGCTTCATCTAAATTGATGCTTTCAGAGGCGGGAATGAAGATACTGTCGCCATCCCGCAAGGCAACATCTTGATTGATATCCCCTGTTTTTAAGAGCTGCCACAGGTCAACATTGAGCACAGCAGCACCAGTACTGCCAGGTCTAGCTCGGCGAATTTGTACACGACGCACATCTGCCGCTTGGGTAATGCCACCTGCAAGTTCGATCATCCTTGTGACTGAAGTTGCGCCAATGTCGGTAGCTGAGGCTTCTGGCTTGGTAGCGTAAGAACCAGGACGATTGACTTCACCCGCGATCGCGACTTTGATGGGGCGAGCTGCTAATAAACTAATCGTAACTAGAGGCTGTCTGAGATAAGGCGCAAATTTAGCGCCAATGTCGTTAGAAGCTTGCTTTAAGGTTTTGCCTTGCACCGAGACGGCACCCACTTGGGGTAGGTTTACAGTGCCACTCGGCAAGACAAGAAACTCGCCGCTGTACTCTGGGACTTCAAAGAAATCAACTCGAATGCGATCGCCCGCTCCCAAAATGTACCCAGCGTCTCCGGTTGTTGCTGCACTCGGTTGTAGATTGGGGACTGTCTGGGCAAATTGCGCCACACCGGGAGCAGGCCAGGCAATCAAGCCCACCAGCGCCAATAATACTAGCTGCTTTGCGGCTTTGACCCGTTGCTGGGGTCGTCCAGATTGTTGAGTTGGTCCCAGCGCTATGGCTTGGAGATACCACCGGATTGGGGATTCTAAGCTTGAGCGATTCATTGACACCTCCACAAATGGCTAGTTAAGAGTTGGGCTTACGACTAAAAGCTGGCACCCTAAGCACTGCCATCAAGACAAACAAAATGGAGAACTTTCGTAGCAATTTAGTTTGTCCAGTCTCCCCTAGGTTTGAAGAATTCGAGGTTCTAAAGTTCCCAAAACGCAGTAACTCGCGATGTGGGGATCGTAGGTTAGAGAAGCGATTACCTAAGTTAATCCTATAGAGGGGTGGCTATAAATCTTATTTCTATTTAGATCAGATATAGGCTTTCATCTACAGATCATGGATGACTTTAAGGTTGATATAGTACTCTTTCTCATTCGCAGCGGCTTCGAGTTTGGCGAAGACTTCTCTATGGATGCGAATGGTGACTTGATCATCGGCAATCCAGATACTTTTTCAGCTTTAACAGAGTTATTAGATTCTTTGAAGGATTAATTGCTAGGGCAAACGAGTGAAGGGATGCAGCGGTTCTCTCGTTGGTGGCATGAGCAAGTTTTGGTGTAGCTCCGCAGGCAACTAAAGCCAGTCAGTGATCCTAGAAATGCAGGTTTAACCAAACTGCGCGCAATGAGTAAAGTGGCAGTATTGCGGAGCTAATTTAGGCCAAATAACTGAATAGAAGTAAACCAGAAATACCTAAGCTGAGCTTATGAGTTGAGCCAGGTAGGCTTTGGTGTAGAGCTATGTTGCTTCCAGTTATTCCTGAATTAACAATTCATCGTTTTAAATTTCTAGGGGTTCAAGGTGACTTGCAAGATGGGATGCGGCACCGCTCGGAGCTTTATCGCCACGTCGCTTCCTTTGAAATTGAGCAACATCGTCAGGCATACGCTTTAGGAATTGACTTGGCTCAACATGGGGGTAAAACGGTTTTAACCCGTTCTCAAGGTAGTTGTGCCGTCTGGGTTAGCCTACGATCGCGCTGCGGTATGACCAAATAGCTCACATTCGTATCATCCTGACTAGCTAGCGAGACCCTGCTGGGCTACGACGGCCAGGAATCCTTCGGGACCTAACGGCGTAGAAGGACATAGTGACGGGAGGCTGAGGGGTAGGATTAGCTTCAGGAGCAGCGGCTGGTGGCTCTGGGTTGGATTCTGAGTTGGACTTGACCCAAGGGAAGAAGCTGAGAACTGTCTGCTTGAAGTTCATGGAGTTGACCTCACTGATGCACGTTGAACTTGGTGGAAGTTCTATAGCTTGAGTAAATCTCGCTAGCAGCAAGTGAGGTGCGGTGGTTGATCCAGAACTTCAATTGGCTGATTCAGGATGGCGATCGCAGGCCTAAACTCTGGGTTTTGCTGAAGTGGAACTGTGACAGTTGGCAAATTGGTAAGGTTGGCTGATTTTGAGAAGTTGGTTGCCTCCTTTTTGAAACTCGTAAGAAACTAGCTGGATTTCTGTCTGGTTGCCTTGTTGCTGGAAATGATCCAGTACGGGTTGGAGATGGGGAGAGGTTGCACCAGAAATATCTAAAATTGGGAAGATACGAACTTCGGTGGCAACTCGACAAAGTTCTGCGATCGCTTGGATGTGAAACTCGGTTGAGAGCTGATCGGAGTAGGTGAATAGCAGGTGGGAGCAGAGGGCTAGGTCAAACTGCTGGTTTGAAAAAGGGAGATGGGGGAGCTCGGCGGTGAGGTAGCGTCCTGCCGCAAAGCCCATTGGAAAATCTTGGAGAAATTGGTTCATCGCAGCCATGCGGACTTCTCCTAGTTTTTCGGGAGAGGCGATCGCGTTCCAGATGTAGCTGTCCCGGTTGGCTGTAACACCATTGATGATTTGCGGGTAGGTTTCCTGAATGCGTTGGGAGATTTCCTCGGTACTGAATTGATAAATCGGGTCGCAGGAGATGACGGCATAACCTTGGCAGGTCATTTCAGCATTGAAGCTAGCGGGGCCACTGCCACAGTCTAAGATTTTGCGGCTGAGGTCTGTGGCGGTCAGATTAAACATAGCGATGTATTCGCTTAGCGATCGCCCCCAAGGCACAATAGTTTCTAATTTAATGCCCACTTGCTACACCTCCCTTTTCACTCTTCTCTCCCTATTGAATCAGTTCCCCTTTCAAGACAGTAACCGCTTGCCCAGCAATGGCAACGCGATCGCCTTGGCAATGAACTCGCAATACCCCACCACGGGGAGAAGCTTGGTAAGCCAAAAACTCATCTTTTTTGAGGCATTCTTGCCAATAGGGGCCAAGGCAGCAATGGGCGGAACCTGTTACTGGATCTTCGTCAATACCTGATTGGGGGGCAAAGAAACGGGAGACAAAATCGTACTCTCCAGCATCAGCTCGGCTAGTGACAATGATGCCTCGGACAGGAAATGTTTTGAGTAAAGTCAGATTGGGTTGGAGATCGCGGACTACTACCTCTGACTCTAGTTCGACTAAATAATCAATTTGGTTGCTACCGACATAAAGTAAATTTGTGACACCGAGAGCAGCAGCTAGATCTGGTGGAGGCGCGATCGCGGTGGCGGGTTGAGCGGGAAAGTTGAGCACAATCCAGTCTCCTTGGCGCTGGGCGGTGAGGAGTCCGCTGCGAGTATGAAATTGTGCTTCTTGGTCAGGTTTTAGATATCCCAATTCCCACAACGCATGAGCGCTAGCTAGAGTAGCATGACCGCACAGATCAACTTCAACGGTAGGGGTGAACCAACGGAGATTAAAGCCATCTTCCTGTTGCAGCAGAAAAGCGGTTTCCGATAAGTTCATTTCTCTGGCAACGTTTTGCATCCATTGATCATCTCGTGACTCAGGTAAGACGCAAATAGCGGCAGGGTTGCCACTAAAGGGTTGATTGGTAAATGCGTCTACCTGCGTAATTGTCAGTCCCATAAATGTTCCAGTTTCTTGACCTGAATGACTCAGCAACATTTAAGAGCCTATCGGAAAACTGGGTTTATCTGTAGTAATGCTCCTCAATCCACATGCGAATTTCCGCTTCTGTGCCAAAGGAAACATAGTCGCCGTTGTTGGGGTTGTAGCCATGCCAATAGAGATTTCCCTGGCGATCGCTTTTCTGCCAAACTCGAATCTCTGTATAACGAGCAATCACTCGCCTCAATGATTGCCACAGGTTAGAGAGATATTGAGATGTTGAAGAAGTAAATCTTAAGGTTTTCATGATGAACCTCACGAAAGGTAATTCAAGTTCTTGTTAATTACTATGGATGGTGTTGTAATTGACTGAAAAGGTACAAAAATGAATCAATTTGACTAGTACAGTTTTTAATCCTAAAAATTGTTCAAGTGCAGCAATTACTTGGTAGTTTGAAGTGATTTCTGATTGGCTGTAGTAGGGAGGAAATCTGAATGTTTGTAGTGGGACTGATTCTTCTAAGCTAAGTAAACTGTTAAAGATTGACCTCGTTCAGAAGATTCATGCGATCGGGGGATGTGTGCAAGAGTAAGGTTGGGTTCTACTGAATCGTAAGCTAGGCTTTGATTTGGATTTAGCTTTGGCTATTCAGGTTTGGGTGAGGATTGTCAGAAAAGTTTGAAACTTAGAGATAGTAACTAATACAGTTGTGCAAGTCCAAAAACTGTTCTAGTAGAAACTGAGCAAAACTGTACCAGGTTAATTTGAAAAGAATCATATATATTTCGATTTGTGGCAGCTAGTAATGCTTGAATTCTGCTTAGAGCTGTTAGTAGATTTCGGCTCCAACTGTTTTTAACTGCTGCTTCTGTTACTGGAGCGAGTGATGAGAATTCCGTTAGACCGACAGTCACCAAAACCTGTTTATTTGCAAATCCGCGATCGCCTTCGTCATTTGATTCAATCAGGAGCGATGCAGCCAGGAGAACGCCTGCCGTCGATTCGGATGTTGGCTGAAAATGCTCAAGTCAACAAACTGACAGTGATTGAAGCTTATGGCGTGTTAGAGGCGGATGGTTTGGTGTCTGCTCGTCAAGGTGCGGGATATTTTGTCAACTCTTCCTCCATTCCCGCCCCTAAATTGGAGCCTACCTTTGCTCCAGCGCAGGATGTGATCATTCCGCAACAACGTAGCATCTCTTTTTTTGATGTCTACGCGGACTCGATGCTGGCGCAAACCCAAAAGGGTGTGATCAATTTGGGCTGTGGTTTCCCTCGGCCACCAGAGTCAGAGGATTTGCGGCGGATTGCTAGACGCGCGATCGCAGATATAGACACAGCTTTATTCAATTATGATTTGCCTCAAGGGCGCTTGGTGCTGCGGAAACAGATTGCCCAAATGCTGGTGTGGCAACAGGGGTTACAAGTTTCGACAGACAACATCATCATTACCAGCGGTTCCAAGCAAGGGCTGTCCTTGGTGATGCATTACTATGTGCAACCGGGAGATTGGGTGATTGTGGAGAGTCCCACCTATCATGGGGCGATCGCAGTCCTAGAGAATTTGGGTGCGAGAGTGATTGGCATCCCGATGACCGCAACCGGGATGAATTTGGAACTGCTAGAACAATATCTTGGCAGTCATCGCCCGAAGCTGATTTACACGATTAGCACGCTGCACAATCCTACTGGGATTACAACTTCCCAAGCGCATCGGCAACGGTTGTTAGAGTTAGCAGAACAGTATGCCTGCCCCATTTTGGAAGATAACGCCTATGAAGGGCTGAATTTTGAGCCTGTGCCTGCTCCGATTAAGGCGATCGATCGCCAGGATTTAGTCACTTACATTGGCACTTTTTCTAAAACACTGATGCCTGGATTACGAGTCGGCTACATGGTGGTAACGGGTAAGCATTACCGCCCGCTGGTGGAGCGCAAGTTGCTGAATGATCTGCATGTCTCTACCGTCTCCCAAGCCATCATCAGTGAATATTTAGCCTCTGGTCACTATCGGCGGCATCTCAACCATCTCCGCACCGAGAATCTACAAAGTCGCAATGCCATGTTGCAGATGCTAGAACGCTATTTCCCTCAAGAAGCCTCTTGGACTGTACCGAATGGCGGGCTGTTTCTCTGGGTGCATTTACCATCTCAATTACCAATGGAGATCATCCGCCAAGAAGCGATCGCCCAAAAAGTCGTGATGTCCTGCGGCTCTCTCTTCTTTCCTGACCAAAAGGGCTACACCGCTATGCGCTTAAATTACTCCTCTACACCCGCCGAAATTGAGCGAGGCATTTCGGTCTTAGGTCAACTACTGAAAAAGTATTTGTAATTTGCAGACGAACTGATATTCGTTAGCCAAAGTTTGGGAGAGGGCATCTTATGAAAGACGTTGCTGCAATTTCTCCAAACTCCACTCATGACATCCTCACAACCTGATCTTCTAAAACCCGCTAAGCAAGGCAACATAGAAGCGATCGCCGCTTTAATGAATCGGTTATTACAGCCTAAAAATATTACTGCCAAGGCATCTCTTAAAGACAACTGCCTGCAAGTGATGCTCGAATCAGAACAAGTCCCTAACCAGCAAGTCCTAGTTGAGTTTGTGCGAAAAAGCACAGTGGTTTTGGGATTAGAGTCTATTCAAAAGCTCCGTGTTTATGGAAGACAAATTGGTGAGGATTTTCCAGCGTGGCAACAAGAGCTAGATGTATCTCAAGCAACCCTCTCTCTAGCCTCTAGTATTGATTCTGAGCAAATTTCGCTGGAGGAAATGGCTCTAGCAATATCAGAAGTAACGTCAATCCTGAAAAGCTCACCTGAAACAGCATCCCAACCACAAAAATCAGAACAGCCGCAGCGATCGCTTTGGGGTTCAGTCTTTGGCGCAGTGACAGGTGCGGCGGGAACTGTTGGAAGTGTAGCGACTCACGCAAGTAGCGCTGTGGTTGGGACGGCAGTTGGGGCAGCGGGAGCGGTTGGAAGTGCAGCGACTCATGCGGGTGGTGCGATTGTAGGCACTGCGGTTGGCATTGGTAGTGCGGTTGGAAATACTGCTGCTCAAGCAGGTGGCGCTGTTGTAGGTACTGCCGTTGGTGCAGGTGGCGCGATTGGAAATGCTGCTGTCCAAGCGGGTGGAGCAGTGGTTGGAACGGCGGTTGGTGTTGGCGGAGCAGTGGGCAATGCTGCTTGGCATGCAACTGATGGAATTGGCTACGTCCTTGATACGATTAGCCACAGCCCACAGTTGCAGGAACTGACAAAAGCGGTAAAAGTTGACTGGCTGGTTAGGATTATTGATCAAGTTGATGTCGTTAAGGCTGAAACGCATGTCAAAAATCTTCAACGGAAATATCCTCAAGAAAAACCGAGCGATATTGCCCACCGTCTCATGCTAGAAAAAGCGCTGTATGTAGGTGGCTCCGGATTAAGCAGTAGTTTAGTACCAGGATTTGCGGCGGCTCTATTTGCAGTAGACTTAGCAGCAACCACTGCCATTCAAGCTGAGATGGGTTATCAAATTGCTTGTGCTTATGGTTTTGACCTCAACGAACCAGCCCGCAAAGGAGAGATTGTGGCCGTTTTTGGACTGGCGTTGGGTGGTAGCTATGCCCTCAAAGCTGGCCTTGGCTTCCTGCGTAATATTCCGATGGCTGGCGCTGTAATTGGTGCAAGTAGTAATGCAGCCGCTCTTTATGCCGTTGGCTATGCCGCTTGTCATTTCTATGAAGCTAAGCTCAATCCAACTAGTCCTGATGCCAAAGCAGCCGCTTCTCCCGTTGAGAGCGAAGAGTATCTAAAGCAAGTAGTGGCTCAGCAAGCTGTCATGGATCAGATCCTAGCCCACCTCATTTTGGCAGGTAATCCTAGCAAGACTTGGCAGCAGATTCTACCAGAACTGCAAACTTTAAGCTTGAGTCCAACTTCTCTAGAGGCGATCGCTGTTCATATCAAATCACCAATAGCTCTGGAAACATTGTTAAATCAGCTTGAACCTGACTTTGCAGTACCCTTAATTGCGTTAAGCCAGAAAATTGCTGAACTTGATGGTGTAACTACGCCAGAAGAAGCACAGATGATTGAACAAATAAAAACAAAGTTTCCTATTGAAGCCGCATTTTCTGAATAGTTCATCATTAGCGGCGGTCGCCTTACTTGACGCTGACAAACCGTTCTTTGGCGATCGCTCTCCGTTGCAGCAGTTCTTCGCGTCAGGAGACAGAGAGTGGGACAATACCGCGAATAACTTGCACAAGAAGTGCAGTATCCAAAGGCTGTTTGAGATACGGCGACTGGTAGAGTACAGAAATCACGACTTGTTTGATCTCGGCACTCTAAATCCTTCTGGGCTGTAACTAGTTAAAATCCTAAGGTTTGCAACCATTTGTGAGTAAGATGTGGCGACTGAGTTGGGTGGTAGCAGGGTTAGGAAGTTTGGCGATCGCCCTGCTGGTATTCGCTGGAACCCCATCTGCCCAATCTCCCACGTCGCAAACTGTGTCGCCTACCTCGCCTCAACCTCAACAGAGCTTGCCATTGCAATACAAAACTTACACCTTGGCGCATAGCGTGGTGCATACCCTGCTGATTCCGGCGCAAAGTTCATTTGTAGTAGTTCCAGCCCTGTCAGAAAGCGTTGATACTTTGGACAGTTTTGCCAAACAATATGGCGCGATCGCAGTTCTAAACGGTGGCTTCTTTGACCCAACCAATCAGAAATCAACTTCTTATGTGATCCTAGAAGGCAAATTAGCAGCCGATCCAAAACTAAATGAGCGCTTAGTCAACAACCCAGATCTATCTCCTTACCTAAGCCAAATTTTTAACCGCACCGAGTTTCGTCGCTATCAATGTGGTTCCACTTTTCGCTATGATATTGCTCCACACAACGCACCTCTCCCTGCCAACTGCCAGCTAATCGATGCTTTGGGCGGTGGCCCTCGCCTGCTCCCAGACCTGACCGCACAGCCAGAAGGATTTGTGGATACCGTCAATGGAGAAGTGATTCGAGATCCATTAGGCAGCAACCAACCCAACGCCAGAACCGCGATCGCCCTCACCCAAACAGGAGATGTGCTTTGGGTCATGGTGGCTCAAAAGTCAGAATCCCCTACTGATTCAGGCATGACCTTCACCGAATTGATCGCCTTTCTGAAAACCCTAGGCATAGAACAAGCCATGAACCTAGATGGAGGTAGCTCATCCTCCTTTTATTACAAAGGCAAAACTTGGTACGGCAAAGTTGGCACCGAAGGAGATCCCGTTCAGCGTCCAGTTAAATCTGTCTTGCTAGTGCTGCCAAATTAGCGTTGTCAAGATCGAGCGATCGCCTGATCCCCTATTGAAAACACCTTCACCACTAAACCCTTTTGGAGGGGGTCTGGGGGACGCAACCGTCCCTCAGCGGGGGGTTGGGGGCGCTCGCCCCCAAGCTCTTGGTTTTTCAAAGAATGTCATATCCAAAAGCGATCGCAAATTAGACTGCAACCCTCGATGCGATAGAGATAAAATCTGCCCGTTTATATAGACTGACAGATTTAATATCACCCACACATTAAGCCCAGAGAGAGTGATACTGCTCGCCTAGGAAAGCCAAACTAGACCAATAAAACCATTCGGAAAGCTGCCATGCGTTGGGAATTTGGTCGTAGAAGCGAAAACGTTGAAGATCGGCGTGGTTCTAGAGTTTCTGGCCCCCTCGTTGGCGGCGGTATTGGTTCCATTCTTTTAGCGCTGGTCGTGGCGTTTCTAGGCGGTGACCCCAGCGTGATTCTGGATCAAGCAGCTCCCTCAGGCGATCGCTCCTACCCCGACTCCCCCCAAACGACCAATTCCCCAACGCAAGACAAAATGGCTGACTTCGTTTCAGTCGTGCTTGCCGACACCGAAGATACCTGGAATCAAATTTTCCAGCAGGCAGGCGAAAATTACGTTGAACCTAAACTCGTGCTGTTTTCGGGGGCCGTGGAATCTGCTTGTGGCTACGCCGAAGCAGCAGTCGGGCCATTTTATTGCCCTAGAGATCAAAAAGTTTACATCGACTTGAGTTTCTACGAAGACCTGCAAAATCGTTTTGACGCACCCGGAGACTTTGCTCAGGCTTATGTCGTCGCCCATGAAGTAGGCCATCACGTCCAGAACTTGCTGGGTATCTCCGATAAAGTGCGATCGCTCCAAAGCCAAGCCAGGAGTAAAGTAGAAGTCAATCAACTCTCTGTGCGCTTAGAACTACAGGCCGATTGTTTTGCAGGCGTTTGGGCCAACCAAGCCAACCGTTCCCGCCAAGTTTTAGAAACAGGTGACATCGAGGAAGCCCTAACTGCTGCGAGTAGCATCGGTGACGATCGCTTACAAAGCCGCTCTAAAGGTTATGTAGTGCCTGAATCCTTCACACACGGGAGTGCGGCACAACGAGTCGAATGGTTTCGCCGGGGTGTTCAGAGTGGCGACCCCGATCAATGCAATACCTTCGCTGCTAATAGTCTGTAATTCGTTACGGCTCGACTACCTTGTAACTCGAAACTTTGAAACTGCGTAGGCAGCTTTTGTAAACATGGCCGCACCCTTTGGGGTAGCGGTTTTTTGCGTATTGGCTTTAGAAGTACCACTAACCCAGCTTCTAGCTGAACCTGTGATCGCCTTTCCATCGAGGCTTGAAGGCGTAGTTAAGCCATGCTTATAACTGACCCCAGAAAAATGACTAGCAGAAAATTGCAAAAGTGTTGCAATTTGTAAATAATCTGTTACATTAATTTACATAGAGCAACAAAGGGAACCAAAACATGCGCTACACCACCGACGAACACGGCGTTCTCAACAACTACGCAGTAGAGCCTGCCATGTACTACTCAGAATATCCCTCCCCAGCACAACAGCAGCGTTATCTGTTCCAAGCCGCGATCGCTGTTCTTTTGGTTGCAACTTCTGTATTTGTCGCTCTTTCGGCTAGCTAACATCGCTGCTGAACTTGTATAAAAATCGCTAGCTAGCATACGACTTCCCAGCCTCAGTCTTTGACTGGGGCTTTTAGTTTTGGACAAACATCAAAGGCTAATTAAACAAAAAAATCTCCAGCCTTACGACTGGAGAACTGTGTGAGATCGCGCTTCGGAGAAACAGGTAGTTAGTCTATGACCAATGCGGTAGTGCCCCTAACTAGACTGCTAACTAGCGAGTTAACAGCAAATCTTGGTCTGTGACGGAAGAGAAAGCAGCTTCTTTAGGCAGCTCAGTCAACAGAATTTCGGGATGCTCCAACTCCGGATGTTCTAGTAGCAAAGCATGTAGCCTCGGATTTGCTTCCAAGAAGCCACTACGCCTGTGATTGCTGGTCACAGTTAAACGCCCGGTGACGGTAGAAAGCAGTGTGGCTAGGGTTTGGTACGGCTTCATAGGCGGTTGAAGAATCCCAATTGCCATTATTATTCCGGGCGATCGCGAGCAATGTAGAATCGTAAGCTACAAAAAGCAATCGCCTTTCTTTAACTTGTGGTTCAAAATCACTCAAAAGCGCTCTCTGACTTGCTATACCAGTATTGACAGTTTTCTGGATTTTCGAGATCAACCATTAAGGAGTGTTGCGATGCCTACCTATCCAGGAATTTCGAGTGAAGCATTTCGGCATCCCCTGGATCGCCAAGCAGAACAGGCTTTACGCAATGTCCCTGGCTTTGATCTCGTGGCACGGAAGTTTGTAGAATTCCTCTACGAACGGCCCCAACTGATTTATCTCATGGGCAATGGCATTCAAGTTGGTCCCCGTCAGTACGCCTCGATTTATCACATTTTTCGCGAATGTGTCCGTGACCTAGACATCTACCCAGAACCTTCCCTGTTTGTGGTGCAAAATCCTCTGGCCAATAGTTATGCCTTGGGAGAAGAGCATCCTTATATCGTCCTTCACACAGGACTGCTGGACTTACTCACCGATGCAGAAATTCGGGTAGTGCTAGCCCATGAATTAGGTCACATCAAATGCGGTCATACCACTTTGATCCAGATGGCAAACTGGGCGATTCAGATGGTGGCGGCGATCGGAGAAATGACGATGGGTTTGGGCAATATCGTTGGTAGTGGGTTAATCTATGCCTTTTACGAATGGCGACGCAAAGCCGAACTGACCTCCGATCGCGCCGCACTCCTAGCCACCGATGACCTGACGCTAGTGATGCAAACCATGATGAAAATCGCGGGCGGCAGTAGCAAGCATCTACAAGAATGCAGCTTGAATGAATTTATTCGTCAGTCCGAAAGCTACCAAGAGCTAGACCAAGATGGTCTGAATCAGATTTACAAGTTTTTGCTCTATAACGGCAACGGTTCTCAAGGCTCGATGCTTAGCCATCCATTCCCGGTTGAGCGCATCCGCTACATCCGCGAATGGGCCAGCTCAGAAGAGTACCGTCAAATTCGCCAAGGACACTATCAACACGCCGAAGCCGCAGGGGCCGTCAATACTTCTGCCAAATCCTCCCAAGCCGAAGCAGAGGAGTTACGGCGGCAATTGGCGGAACTACAAAAAGAGATCAATCGGATTCGACGGGACAAGTAGACCAAGATAAATAGAGCGATCGCAGGTGATTTCAGTCTAGAGCGATCGCCTTTGCTAAGTCGATTCAGCCCATCAGAATCACATTGTCAATGACGTGAATAATGCCGTTATCGGCTTCGATGTCGGGAGCAACCACCGTGGCGTTTTTGACTTCAAAGCCATCGGACAGATCAAGGCGAATCGGTGAACCTTCTACCGAAGTCAGAGAGTCTACCTTAGCCAAGTCAGCTTGAGTCCATTTCCCCGACACGACATGATAAGTCAGGATTCGCGCCAGCTGCGGGATATTTTGCAACAGCGTGTGGATGGTGCCAGGAGGGAGCTTGGCGAAGGCGGCATCATTCGGCGCAAAAACGGTAAACGGTCCTGGGCTTTTAAGCGTTTCAACGAGACCAGCCGCTTGTACTGCTGCCACCAACGTATTAAAGGAGCCTGCACCTACTGCAATATCAACAATGTCTGCCATAGCGTTTGGAGTTGAAGGGATAGGAACTAAAGAACAATAGGGTTGTAGGGGTGAAGCATTCGGCTAGGTATGTGTAAAACTCCTCGAAGGAGCCTCACCCGAATGCTTCACCCGCTTTCTCGGTGAAACATTTGTGAATGAGTCTGCTTAGCGATAGGACTGGGACTGAACATCTCGCAAGCGAGCTTCTGGACGCTTAAAGCGATCGATCTGGGCTTCAAAGAATTCTCGGTTGGCTTGCAAATGCTTCGGGTTCTGATCATCTAAGGGATAAAGCAACGCTGTCCGTAGCGCTTGAATCACCGCTGAGGTGACACAATACATCGATCGCTGGAAGCTCACCCCTAGCTGGATCAGCATGTCATCTTCGCCTCGGCAATGCTTCTGGTAATAGTCCACCAAGTAAGGTGGCAGAAAGTGCAACATATCTTGCATCAGTAATGTGGGAGGAATCCCTGCTGTTCCTACCGGGTTCACATCGGCGTAAAGAATACCGTAGTGGAAATCTTTTTGCTCGGCTGGCACTTGCTCAGCTTGAGCGTTGTAGGACTTGGTGCCTCGGAAGGGGGCGGTGCGGTAAAACACAGCTTCCACATAAGGGAGCGCGGCTTCATATAGCCAGGTAAAACCGCAAGATTTGGGGATGATTTCGTAGCATTCTCCGCCGATATAAACGTGGTGGTAGATGGGTCGTCCTGCTACGGCAAAGATACCATTCACCAAGAAAGTCATTGCTTCTGGGACGCTAGTGATTTCGCCGCAATCGTAGCGATCGCTCATCTCAAAGAACACCGGAGCCATCACTTCCCAGAACAACCCTAGGTTGGCGTAGTAAGACAACTGCCGCACCTGCTCAATAAACATTTCTGGGAACAGCTTGTAGAGGCCCAGCATGGCAGGGTTGCCTTTGAAGTAAGCCTTGATGGCGCGATCGGCGGCGGCTTTATATTCGGGAGTGTCGAGATAGGGGTCAAACTTGCCACCCATGCCCCGATGCCACAACATTGCCCGCATACAAGCTTCGGCAAATTCCATGTTGACGCGATCGTGCAACAGGTGATGGAACAACTTAGGCATCTGGGTAGTTTCGCCCTTCTGCATGAATGCTAGGAGTTCTGGATGGGCGGTTGCTTCCCCTCGCCAAATCCGCAAATCGGCGTCATCTCCGGCGTAGTGATTGTGCAGGTCTAAATATTCTTGGGGTAAAAAGTACTTGAAAAAGGGCAAGGGATTGAGGAAAACCCGCTCGGCAATGTAAAGGAGATCGCGCCAGTAGAAATCCATCGGCACTGCATAGGCTTTGTAGATACCGATAATTTGCATCAGGTTTTCTGGCGTATCAGGCAGCATGGCACCACCCGCTTCTAACCGATGAATCACCTCGGCAAATTCATGGTTAGAAGGAGGCAGTTTGGTTGCGGTTGCAGTTGTCATGTTGCAGATCTCCTTTCCGGGATAGGGATTAATTCAAGAAGCTGTAGTTAAGCGATCGCGTCGTATGTTCAGGGCGTGAACTTTGCTCAGGACATCATGAGTCCACTGTTCTCTAATCGGATTGAGCGGCTGGAGGGGTGAGAGCGACCTGCTGTGGGCTATGCTCGGCCACCATTGCTACGAGCGAATTGGTGGTGTTTTGGCTCCAGCGCACTAGGGCATTTGGTTGCACCCCTAATAGAACAATTAACGCGACTAGGGCGATCGCTGGAATTTTTTCTTCCCAGGTGACTTTAGGCAGGTAGCTGAGTTTGCCTTCTAAACGACCAAACAAAGCTCGGTTAATCAAAATCACAAAATAAACTGAGGTCAGCCCTGTGCTGGCTAAGCAGAGCAGCGTTTGCGCCGAAAATCTACTGTAGCTGCCTTGGAAGCTGAGAAACTCACCGACAAATCCGACCATTCCAGGAATTCCAGCACTCGCCATTGTCCCCAGGATTAAGGCTCCACTGATCAGTGGCAATCCCCGCTTGGGGTTCAACAATCCTTGCAGTTGGGTTAACTCGCGGCTGCCCGTTTTAGCCTCAATCACACCCACTAGATAGAACAGGAGGGCCAAGATTAAGCCGTGAGCCACCATCTGGCAGACCGCACCCAAAAGGCTCAGTTCCGTAGCAGCCGCACTGGCCAGCAAAACATAGCTGAGGTGGGAGACCGAGCTGTAGGCGATCATCTTCTTCATGTCGGTTTGGGCGATTGCGACTAAAGCCCCATACAGAGCGGTGACGACAGCAGCGTTAGCCAGCCAAGGTGCCACCACATTCCAAGCATCCGGGAACAAGCTGAGGCCGAAGCGGATCAAGCCATAGGTGCCCAGTTTGGAAACAATGCCGCCTAACAAAATCGAAACAGGCGTGGAAGCTTCGACATAGGCATCCGGTAGCCAAGTATGAAACGGTACCAGCGGCATTTTGATGCCAAAGCCCAAGATTAAAATCGAGAGCAATATGAGTTGCAGTCCCATTGGTAAGGTAGAAGCCAGCGCTTCCACTTCCACCGTAAAGGTGCTGGAGCCACTCGCCCAAGCCCAAGCTAAGAATCCAACCAGCAAGACAATTCCAGAGAGCGCTTGGTAGATCAGAAACTTGGTCGCTGCATAGCCTCGGCGATCGCCACCCCAAATCACGATGAGTAAATAGATGGGAATCAGCTCTATCTCATAGAACAAGAAGAATAACAGCAAGTTCTGAGCGAGGAAGGCTCCTGCCACCGCCGCACTGAGTAGGAAGATCAGCGAATAAAACAGCCGAGGGCGGGACACTTGCTCCGGTGTACTTTGGATCGCGATCCAGATCAGCAATCCATTCATCACTACCAATGGCAGTGACAAGCCATCAACTCCGAGCCGATAATCTAAGCCCAGCGGAGCAATCCAACTAATATGTTCTTGAAATTGCAGACCTGATGCTTGAAAGTCGAACTTGAGCGCTAAGAACACCGTAACGAGGAAAGTCAGACCCGCGATCGCCCAAGCCACAAAACGCGATCGCTGCGGGCTCCAGGTTTGCGGCCAAAATCCGATTAAAGCAGCGCCCAACACAGGCAGCCAAATGATTGTACTGAGCATGACGCGATTTACTCCAGCAAGATGAATCAATTAAACGAGCGTGATCGTTCCAGCATCTAAGTCGTAGTAAGCGCCCACCACTTTCAGTTGGCCTGATGCGATCAGATCGGCTAGTACTGTGGAGGCTTTGAGCTTGCTAGCTTGCAGCGACACATTGGCCTTCACTGACTTTGCCAGCGGATCACCTGTAAACTTGTTAGCGCGACTTAGAGCAGGTTTAATCGCATCGATCAAGCTGCCAATTTGTCCTGGCACCTGGGCACCCTTCATTGTGGCTTCTACAGCTCCACATCGTTCGTGACCGATTACCATAATTACTTTGGTTCCGAGCACCGCCGCCCCAAACTCCAAACTGCCAATCTCTTCAGGAGTTGCGACATTACCTGCAACGCGGCAGACAAATAAATCGCCAAATCCCTGGTCAAAAACAATCTCAGAAGGGATGCGTGAATCCGCACAGCTTAGAACAGCAGCAAAGGGATTTTGGCCTTTAGCAACTTCCTGGATTCTGGCCCAATCTTGACGAGGCTTTTCCAGTTTGCGGGTAACAAAGCGCTTGTTGCCATCCATTAATAGTTTCAGCGCTTGATCGGGAGTGAGGTCCTTTTTGTCAACTTTGGGCTTGGCAGCAGCGGGTTGAGCGGCTGGTTTGGCAACTGCTGGCTCCTTTGCTTGGGACTTAGCACCTAAGCCCACGGCGATCGCCCCACTACCTAAAGCACCTGCTCCAAACTTCAACATGTTGCGGCGAGAAAACTGTGATTGCTGCTGAGCCATGACTGTTTATCCTTTTATGCTTACAAATGCTGTCAACGAGGAACTAAAAACGATGGGGTCTAGAAAGACCAACTGACTAGAAATCCGATCGCAATCAAACTAAAAACCACCAACAGAACATATAACTGCGACTGACCAGATGCGGTATATCGCAACGCTTGGCCACTAAACAAAGTCACAAAACCGACTGCATTCACCGCGCCATCGACCACATGGCGATCGAACCAAGCCGTTAACCGAGCGCTGTAATTCACCAAGCTCACAATGGTCAGTTGATAGAGCCGCTGAATGTAAAAGTCGTGGGCAAAGAACTCTTGCAGAGGTTGCCAGAACAACTTGACAGGCTTGGGTAATGCGTTGCCAAGATAAATTGCGCCACCTAAACTACCGCCTAACACACTCGACCAAACGATCAACGGAGCTAATTGTTTGTTCAGGTCTGCCCAGTTTGGCAATAGATTAAATTGCTCTAACACCAAAGGCAGCAACAAGGTGAAGACAGTCAGCACAGTCATGGGTAAAGCCATCGGCCAACTTACTTCTGGCGATCGCTCAGTCATTGCGGTTGGCTGGCCACCAAACGTTAGGCCAAAGACGCGCATCAAACTGAAGGTCGTCAGCCCATTCACGATTAACAACACACCTACTAACCAAGGTCGGGTTGTCCACAGAGAATCGGCTAGCTGCAACAATCCCCAAAAACCGCCGAATGGAGGGAGCGCAATCAACCCACTGCCACCGACTAGCAAAGCTAAACCGGAGATGGGTCGCCGAGACCACAAACCGCCTAGCTGGGTTAAGTCTTGGCTAATCGTGGTCCAAATCACCGCTCCTGCGGCCATAAACAACAGGGCGAACGAACAGGACTGAGTTAACAGCAGTAACTGAGCTGCCTCTGGGTGTTGAGTGCCCACTGCAATAAACACCAAGCCCATGTAAGCGCTAACCAAGTAAGACAGCGCCCGCTTGATGTCAATTTGGGCGATCGCAATTAACGAAGCTCCTAGAGCTGTCGCAGTCCCGAACACTACCAAAGCCGTTAAAGCCACGGGAGAGAGGGCTAAAACAGGTTGCAGTTTGATCAGCACATAAGCCCCTGCCCCGACTACCACTGAGTTCCGCAAAATTGAAGCGGGGATTGGCGCTTCCATCGCTTCATCTAGCCACAGTTGAAAGGGGAATTGGGCACATTTACCTAGTGGGCCTGAAATCAGCGCCAAGCCTAGTAGTGTCGCACTTAAGGGAGAAAGATTGGCAGTTGCAGCCCATTCTCCTAGCTCTGTAAAATTCCAGGTGCCTGCTAAAGGGAAAAGTGCGATTACGCCCATAAAGAGGATTAAATCGCCGACTCGCTTCGTCCAGAAGGCATCTCTGGCTCCAGTCATTACCAATGGCTGTGCGAACCAAAATCCGACTAAAAGGTAGGTTGCCAGGGTTAGCAGTTCTAGAAAAACGTAACTAAAAAACAAAGAGTTACAGAGAGCTAGACTGCATACCCCCGCTTCAAAAAAGCCCATCAGGGCAAAAAAGCGAGCCCAACCCCAGTCCATCTCCAGATAGCCGATCGCAAAGAGTTGGGTGAGTAAGTTCAGCCCAGTGACGACGGCGATCGCGCTAAGAGTCACCGGGGATACCAAGAATGCAAGATCAATTTGCAAACCTGCGGCATGTAGCCAAGGGAAAAAGATTTGTTGAGGCGCTTGTTGTCCGATCGACCAAAGGGCCAACAGACTGTGGCCAAACGCCAAAGTGGTCATTAGTAGGTTGAGATAGCCTGCGGGCCGTGGACCGACGCGGTCTAGCAAGCCTGGTGACCAAGGAATCGCCAGTACCGTGCCCACTAAGGCATAGCAAGGAATCAACCAGATGCTCTCCAAGAGAAGCTGGCTCATAGCAAGTGCCTAATTGTGAAAAAACAGCAGTTAAAACGAGTTAACTACTTGCAA
Source organism: Trichocoleus desertorum AS-A10 (assembly GCF_039962155.1). Lineage (NCBI taxonomy): Bacteria > Bacillati > Cyanobacteriota > Cyanophyceae > Leptolyngbyales > Trichocoleusaceae > Trichocoleus > Trichocoleus desertorum. Next base: position 90,468 of record NZ_JAMPKN010000006.1, read on the forward strand.
GCTCAGGGGGCACCCGACAGATAGCTTGGAAGCAATCAACTAGTTCGCTCTATGAGCATCATAGAGTGACTTCGTTATAAGTAAAAGTCAATATGTCAAATATTTTCCATAGACTTAAGTCTATGGAAAACCCTTTTATTAATGCAAAATTGTGATTGCTTAAATAGTTATGCCCAAAGGCAGTAGTAAATCACGCATGTTTTAAGGATTGCAATATAGACATTGGGCTGGGTCGACAGTTGTTAAACCGTTGGGAAAGAGAACTTCTTCAGAAGAATGACATTTTTGGCATTCATATCTCACGCTGCGAGTCAACCGAGTTGGGGAGTGACAATGGGCACAAAGTAGACCTGGTAGAGCCTCTACGATCGCAAATCCAGGGCAACCGCATTGAGGACAAACCTGACGAATGTTTCTCACCAAGTCTTCAGTTGCAGCAGCGATCGCCTGCATCCGAGTGGGATTATGCATGGCTCGCATGTCGGTTTCGATATGGATTCGGCTTGAGGTGGATTGGGCCACAGCTTGCATCACGGCTTCGTAAAGTGCTGTTTCTGTCCCGATTCCCTTAAAGATTGCCGACGGATTTTTAGTGTAGCGATCGCTCATCACAATCAAGCCATGAGTCGGAAATCCCGCTTTGATAGCAAAGGCTTGAGCTTCTGCATAGCTGGTGATTGTTTGCCAGGCAAAATTAGTTTCTGTGGAAAGGGTTTGTCCCACAATTTCGATTTCTTGCCGTTGATCCAACAACAAAACAATTTCGCGATCGCAAGACACCCAAGGAATTTGTGGGTGAGGTCCAAAGGCTCCTTCACTCGCGATCGCCAGTGTTTCTCCAGTTAGAGCTAGGGCTTGCTTTGCCTTTAATCGGGCTGTTTCCAGTTGACTTCCGGGACGATTTTGCTCTCTAGTAAAAGTACCAAAGCGATCGGTATCCAAGTCGGGTGGCACTACAATTTTGAGGCCCAATTCCAACTCTAAAATTGGGGCAATCACCGTTTCTTTTTGGTGCATGCTTGCTAGGACAGCAACACGATCTTGAAATCCAAGAAGCTCTGGCATTTGACGCACGCTAATGATGAGATGACTTGGAATTAGTATTGTGAATCACCCAATAACTGATAGCTAAAGCAAAAATTGCGATCGCCAAACCAATTAAATCTAATCCTGACGTTTTGCCAAAATCTAAAATAATAATTTTACGAGCAACCGCCACAATTGAAGTGACAATAACCAACTCAACCTGAATCACATGCTTTCGGAGATAAGCCGTAATATTTTCCAGAATCTCCAAAGCAATTAAAACATTTAAGAACAGCCCAAAGATCTCAAGTAAATCTTTACCCAGGATATTATAAGGCGGTAATAGTAAATCCTTGATTAGGACAACTCCCAAATCAACGATCGCAAATAAAATAACCACTATCATCGCGATCGATAGAGCTTTGGAAGCCAGATTCTCCAGCTGTTTCACACGGATGAGAAAAGCTTCATCATCGCTCCAATCAGAAATTTGGCTTCTAATTTCTTTCCACATGTGCTTGCTCATCCACTGTTTAGAAAAACCTCTTCCCAAACCCCTCTCCCACGGGAGAGGGGCTTTAAGTCTTGTCTTAGAGAGGTTGGGGGTTAGGTTTCTAGTTATGTTTGTGGGCGATTTGTAAGGTTGCCAGGGCGATCGCGCTGGTAAGAACAAAGAGAAAACTTGTAAAGTTGAGCGTGGGAGTCGAATCTTGCGTGGCCCAATTGAGCATGAAGAGTAAGCTAGAAGTTGCCGAAGCCATGACTAGATACCTCAAAAATCAAGGAGTTAGCAGCACACTGGAGTTAAAAATAGACCTTAGGGAGAAATGACTCAACCAACGTCATCATGGGCGAAACGGTGGTAGAGAAAGTCAAGGGCTTGGTTGCGTAACTTGTAGTAGTGTGGATCTTCCATAATCCGGGCGCGATCGCGGGGGCGAGGGAAGGGAATGGTCATAATCTCACCAATATTGGCAGCAGGGCCATTGGTCATCATGACTAAGCGATCCGCTAAGAATAGCGCTTCATCGATGTCGTGGGTGATCATCAGAACCGTACAGCGATGGTCGTTCCAGATTTTGAGCAGTTCTTCTTGTAACTCTTCCTTGGTGATCGCATCCAACGCACCAAAGGGTTCATCCAAAATCAACACCTCTGGCCGAACGGCGAGGGCACGGGCGATCGCCACCCGTTGTTTCATCCCTCCAGACAGTTGTGTTGGCTTTTTGTCAGCCGCTTCCGTCAGCCCCACTAAGGCGAGATGGTCACGGGCGATCGCCATTTTTTCGGCTTTAGACTTTTGCTTATGCACCGCGTCAATGGCAATGTAGACGTTTTCCAGTGCGGTTTTCCACGGCAACAGTGCATAATTCTGAAACACGACCATGCGATCAGGGCCAGGTTGGGTGATGGGTTGCGATCGCAGCTTTACCTCCCCACGGGTGGGAGTGGCGAACCCGGATATCATGTTCAGCAGCGTTGACTTGCCACAGCCAGAGTGACCAATCACACAGATGAACTCTCCCTGCTGCACCGTCAAGTTCACGCCTTGCAAAACGGGATAAGGACCGTTAGCAGTTGGGTAGATCTTGGCGACATCTTGAATGCTGAGAAACGGTTCGGAGGAGGTAGCAACTGAGCTGCGCTGTTTGGTGCTGCTGGTCTCGGAGTTTGTATAAGCAAGGGGACGATTGTGCATCGGTGGAGCTCAACTTTTTAAGATTGGGTGGAGAAAAGCCTGAAGTTCAGCTCCCCAGGATTGGGGGGCTAGGGGGCAAAATACTAGGCAGCTGTGCGGGTGGAAGCCTGAACTGCTACATCTGCGACGCTGAAGGCACGTTTGATCTTCAAGTGATTGAGATAGGCGATTGGGTCATCGGCGTTAAATGGCACCTGATCAAACAGTTGAATCGGGGTGCGGTTGTAGTTCACTTCTAGGCCTAATTCGCGAGCAGCCGTGCTGAAGACTCCAACTCGACAGATCCGCTCCAAAATTTCCACCCAATTACGCGGAAATGGCGTGTCTCCCCAGCGGGCCAACTGAGTCATAATCCATAACTGTTCGGTGCGACTGGGGCGGTTAATCACCCCTTCTCCATAAAACTGATGGTGGGCATACTCTTGCATGGGCCGATCGAGGTCACAGATAGTGGGGTCATGCTCCTCAATCTGGATATAGGCCATGTCTGTGCTGAGATACTCGCGGCGAGCTAGAATTTCGCGAACTTCTGCGGCATTGCCGGGGTCAGCACAATATTGACCTGCTTCTAGCAACGCTTTGACTAAGGCGATATGAGTATTGGGGTAAGCGGCGGCCCACTCTTCCCGCACTCCTAGAACTTTACCCGGATGCCCTAGCCAAATTTCTAGATCCGTGGCAATGACGAAACCTGCTCCTTCTTCGGTAGCACGCATATTCCAAGGTTCGCCCACACAGTAGCCATCAATCGTCCCTGCCTGGAGGTCTGCCACCATTTGTGCGGGGGGAATTGTGGTGAGAGAGACATCTTGATCTGGGTCAATGCCTCCAGCCGCTAACCAGTACCGCAACAACAGGTTGTGCATAGAAGAGGGATGGACAATCCCCATTGTGTGTCGCTGGTGAGCGGTGCGCTGAAGATATTTCCGGAAATCCGAGAGGCTATACACGCCCGCCTCATAAAAGCGCTTGGCTAAGGTGATGGCGTTGCCATTCCGGGTCATGGTGAGGGAGGTCACTGTGGGTAGCGAGCGGTTCTCATGCCCTCCCAAGGTTAACCACATTGGCATTCCAGAGGGCATCTGCGCCGCATCCAAATATCCGCCGGATATGCCATCGACAATACCTCGCCAACTGGTTTCCCTCACCAACGTGACTTCATCTAGGCCATGCTTGGCAAAGAATCCTTTTTCTTTGGCGACCGCCAGAGGCGCACAGGCAGTCAACGGCACAAAACCAATTTCTAAATTGACTTTTTCTAAACCATGACGAGCGATCGCAGTGGTTTTTCGCGCCCGAAGCTTTTTAATGCGTTTTTGCTGGTTTAAGAAGTAAATAATTTCACTGCGTAAGCTGTAGTAACTCGGATGTTCCACCACTTCCAAGCGCTTGCGAGGTCGTGGGATATCCACCTCTAAAATCTGCCCAATTTTGGATTCTGGCCCGTTGGTGAGCATGACAATTCGATCGGAGAGCAGCACGGCTTCATCCACATCGTGCGTCACCATAATCGCTGTGACTTGGTTCTCCTCACAGATTTTCATGAGCTGTTCTTGCAAGTTGCCACGAGTCAGGGCATCCAAGGCTCCAAAGGGTTCGTCGAGCAGCAGCAGCTTGGGCCGAATTGCCAAGGCACGGGCGATCGCTACCCGCTGTTTTTGGCCTCCGGATAACATCGCGGGGGGCTTGTCGGCGTGGGGGCGTAATCCCACCATGTCGATGTGCTGTTCCACAATGGAGCGGCGCTCACTCACCGATAAATCTTTCATCACCGCGTTCACCGCCAAGGCAATGTTCTCGCGCACGGTTCGCCAAGGCAACAGGGAGTAATTCTGAAACACCACCATGCGATCGGGGCCTGGTTGGGTGATCTTTTTTCCTTCTAGCGTCACGATGCCTTCTGTCGGGAGATCTAGCCCTGCCACCATGTTCAGGAGCGTGGATTTGCCACATCCGGAGTGACCAATCAGGGAGACAAATTCTCCTTTTTTGATTTGCAGGTCAATGCCTTTCAGCGCAATATACTCTTGACCGCCGGACAGGTGAAAGACTTTATCAATTTGATCAACGGCAACAAAGGTAGACATGGTTCATCTCGGAGGTAGGGTTAACAACGCCTGCCTGTATCCTCTCAACTGGCAAAGGCGTGAGTTTGCAATTGGAGTACTGCTGGCGAATGCAATGAGTGATGGAGCGATCGCCGCTATTTCTGTTCCGCAGGGACAATTAACGATTCGACATAAGCCATTGCTTTATCTAGCAGGAGACCCACCACACCGATGTAAACCAAGGCCAAGATAATCTCGCTGATTTTGTTAGCGTTCCAGGAATCCCAGATGAAGAAGCCAATCCCCACACCCCCGACCAACATCTCTGCCGCAATAATCGCCAACCAAGATAAACCAATCCCGATTCTCAGACCTGTGAAGATGTAGGGCAAGGCAGAGGGAATCAGGATGCTGGTGAAATATTCCTGTTTCGAGAGCTGCAAGACTCTAGCGACGTTGTTGTAGTCTTGGGGGATTTGCCGAACGCCTACCGATGTATTGATCAAAATCGGCCAGATAGAAGTAATAAAGATGACGAAGATAGCCGCAGGTTCATTTTTCTGCAACGCTGCTAGGGAGAGGGGCAACCAAGCTAGGGGAGGAATGGTGCGTAACAACTGAAAGAGGGGGTCAAGGGATTTGTAGATCCCAGTATTGACTCCAATCAGGATACCGAGTCCGATGCCCACAATCGCAGAAGCTGTAAAGCCCACAGCGACGCGCTTCAAGCTAGCCAACAACTGCCAGAACAAACCAACATCGGTACCGCCGCGATCGTAAAAAGGATACAAAATCAAAATCCAAGTCTCTTGCACCACCTGAATTGGGCCAGGAAGTGTAGCTCCAGGCAGCCAGCTAAACAATTGCCAAATCGCTAAAAAGATAGCGATCGCGATCGCAGGTGACTTAACCGCCTTGAATAGGCTACCAACAGAACCAAGTAGATCAAAGCTACGACGGCGGCTTTTGAGGCTGATAGTCATTTGAAAAACTCTCCTTGATGTTGCTTCTTAGGGTTTGGAGCGGGACTAAAATGGTCTACTTACACACGTTTAATCTGGAGACTGTCGAGATAAGCTTTGGGGTTTTCCGGGTCAAATTTGATGCCATCAAAGAAGGTTTCCACACCACGGGAAGTACTTTGAGGGATATCCGCAGCAGCAACTCCTAATTCCTTGGCAGCTTCTCGCCACAAGTCTTCGCGGTTAACTGCGTCAATAATTGTTTTGGCTCTCGCTAAGGTATCCGGAGGCAAGAAATTCCAACGCACGCTCTCGGTGAGGAACCAGAGTTCATGACTCTTGAAAGGATAAGAAACGCTTCCCTTCTCGCCTTTCCAATACAGAGGAGCCATTGAGCGATCGTCAATTACGCGACCTGTGCCCATGTCGATTTTGCCCATGAAAGGATCAAGGAGGATTTTGACGGACACGTTGAGGTATTGCCGACTGGCTAGGATTTCAGACAATTCTTGGCGATTGTTGAAGTCATCGCACCACTGCTGGGCTTCCATCACGGCTTTAAGAATTGCTCTAGTAGCCTTGGGGTGTTTATCTACCCAATCAGCCCGAATCGCCAGATATTCCTCCGGGTGCTCCTTCCACATCTCAGCCGTCAAAGCTGCCATATAACCAACCTTGTCAGCCACAATCCGGTAGGGCCAAGGATCTCCGGTGCTAAAAGCTCCCATTGTGCCAGTCTTCATGTTGGAAACCGTTTGGGCTGAGGGAACTGGTAGCAGACTGATGTCATTATCTGGATCAATCCCGCCTGCGGCGAACCAATAGCGAATCCAGAAGTCTTGGTTCACATGTGGAAAAGTGTGTGCCGCCACAAACTGGGCTCCTAGAGATTTCTCTTTGCTGATTACCCCTTTTGCTTGACTGGCATTTAAGGCAAACCCAGCCTCCCGATACTTATTCGCGATCGCAATCCCATTGCCATGTGTAACGAGTTGCAATAGGTTGTACATCGGGATTTTTTTATTACCCTTCGTGATAATCCCTTCTGAAATCAGGTGAGGCATCGGCATCTGATATTGCCCTCCATGCACGCCGCCACCTTCGAAGCCCGTTTCTGTGTTGTCTCGCATGGTGCCCCAAGAAGACTGCTTATCGAGCACCACATCACTCATGCCATGCCTCGCAAAAAAGCCTTTTTCTTTGGCAATGATCAGCGGAGCAGACTCGATAATAGGGATGTAACCCAGCTTGATCGTGGTGGTTTCTGGCCTTTGCTCTGGGCTCAAGTTAGCTGCTGAGACAGGTTGTACGGCTTGAGACCTAGTAAATGAATCGGGAGGATTTCCTAAACAGCCGTGGAGAAATATGGAGCCCACCGCAGAGGCTCCAGCCGTGATCAGAAACTTGCGACGCGAAACCGAACGATCAAACGGGCTCATATCCTATCCTTAGAAACTCAGAGGTGAATAGCGCGGCTGTCCTCGAAAGAACACCAATATCAATCCTCTAGAGACAAAGAGGCTCTAGATGCAATTAAGCTGAGGCAGAGTTTCGTGAACGGATGACTAGACCCAATGCCGAATCATCAGTTTGACGGACTCTTGCTGCTGAAATAGGTAAAAGTCAGGAGGGAAAGCACAACCCCAAAGCCTGCGATTTGGGACTGTGCAACGTCTTGTGGAAGGGAATTGAACTTCTCTATAGTCAAGATAATACTCTTAGAATCCCATAAAGAAAATACAATGTTCCTGATTTATGGCATAGATTATTCTCTATGGCAGAGGCATTAAAGCTCTGGAGTATGGAAGCTGTTGGCAGCAATCGGGTGAGCGACTAATCCGTCCGCAGAGGGGTAGAAGTAGATGATGCCAAGGGGAAGTTTTCGTAGCTGTTCCAGCGCTGACCGTTATGCAGCAGTAAGGTTAGGTGCAACGCAAGGAACTCAAACTCTAAAGACCGATGTTGAAACTCTGGCCAAGCGGCGCGGAAGTTTTGCTTAGACAAGTCTCGGAACGCTACCGTCATGTGTGGGGCAAACGGACGTTGTTTTGCTTTCTGATCAACAATTCCCAGTGCTGTTTCCATATGAGCGATCAAAGCTTGGTGCAGATCGAGCAGGGCGGGAGTTCTTAAAACATTGATATAAATCACCCGTGGCACAAAGGCACTAAACCCGGATAATGAGATAGGGATAGGGGTTTGAGCGATCGCAAACTCACTCAAACTCTGCTTCAGTGTGTCAATCTCATCCATTGACCACCCGAAGGGAGCCTGTAACGTGATATGCGGCGGAGATTTTTGAGCAGCTCGACTGGCGTATTGCTCAGCGAAGTACTGCTTAATCTCGTTCGCATAGTCCTGAATTGGCTGCGGCGGCAACAAGGCAACAAAGAAGCGACGTTTTTGCTGGTTCAAAGTGCAAGCTAATCTAGACAGGCTACCTAAATTGATACACCGTTATAAGGAAGACATGCATGCCCTGGTTCGTGAAAATTGAAAAAGGTTTAGTAGATAAACCGCTTTTTGACAAATACGTCCCAGATCACAAAGCTTATGTGCAATCTCTGATTGAGAAGGGACATCAAGCCAAAACGGGTTATTGGGCACAACGAGGAGGAGGGATGTTGCTCTTTAAGGCAGAGTCAATGGATGAAGCGGCTGCAATCGTGGCTCAAGACCCACTCGTACAAAATGGCTGTGTGGATTATCAACTTTATGAGTGGCGAGTTGTAGTTGAATAAGCTGTAGTTAAATTAACTGCTGGCAGTCACAAAGTTTTTATTTTTTATTGAAGCGTAAATTATGAGTAAGGATAGTACAGGCTACAAAATCGTTAGTGATAACCGCCAAGCTCGGTTTCAGTATGAGATTCTGGAAACCTATGAAACGGGTATTGAGCTGAGGGGAACCGAAGTCAAATCTATTCGCGCCGGACAAGTCAACTTGCGAGATGGATTTGCTTTGGTGCGTGATGGAGAAGTGGTGTTGCTCAATGTCCACATCTCTCCTCACGAAACCACCAACCAAGCGTTTAACCACGACCCTCGTCGCACCCGCAAGCTACTGATGCATCGCGAAGAAATTCGCAAGCTGATTGGTAAGGTGGAGCAGCAGGGATTAACTTTAGTGCCGCTAAAAATGTATATGAAGCGGGGTTGGGTGAAAGTCGATTTGGCCCTCGTGAAAGGTAAGAAGCTGCATGACAAGCGGGAAGATCTGAAGCGTCGTGATGACAAGCGAGACATGGAACGAGCAATGAAGCGCTAATAGTCCTTACTGTTTCGCAACGGTTTGTTTCACAAGGCCAACAAGGGCGAACAGCCGTTCGCCCCTATAGTCAGATTAGGTTTGGGGTAACTCAGCAGATGAGTTTTTGTCTGCCAAAGGTTGAGGTACATAGTAACTAGCAATGATCGCGATCATCAGCCACCAAAGCGTACTGATTTGAGGCCGATACCAAACCGTATCGACAAGGCCATGCACCAACATACCGACAAGGCTGGCGATCGCAGCCATTAGCCAAAAGCCCTCTCGGCTGCCTATGTTTCGTAGGCGTTGCAGTTGCAGCCACCCTTGAGTAAACGTAGTTAATAACAACCAAGCAAAACAGGTTAGGCCAATAAGTCCCGTCTCTACTATGATTTCCAGGAGAATCGAGTAAGCGCTCAAGGCACTGTAGCGGGGCGACACCATGTAGGTGGGATAGATTTTGTTAAAGACGGTATTGCCAGGACCCACTCCCAAGATGTAGTTAGGCAACAAACGATTATCTGGATCATCTTGGATCAGCCGAATCACCCCAGCCCACACATTGATCCGAAAATTATTGCTACTGTCTCCCCTGCCTGCAAAGATACTAGCCACGCGATCGCGCAATGGCTCCACCAACAGCACGGCCAGCACTAGAAAGCCTGTGACTCCCCCTAAAACCATGGGTAGCAGCCAAGTTTGCCAGAAGCGAGGTAAGCGTGTACTCAACCAATGGGTTAAGAGCATCAACAAGACAAAACCAGCGGCCACAACCCCAATCCAGCCACCCCGACTAAAGGTCAGCATCAAGCAGCTTGTATTGACTAAGGTCATGGTCGCAGCCAACGCCTTCGCGGGCCATCGTCGCCAAGCAAAGCAGGCTGCAATACTAAAAGCGACTGCTGGAACCAAATATCCTGCAAGCAAGTTGGGATTTCCTAGATAGCTGTATACCCGCGTTGTCTTAGCCAGAGGTGATTCTGGATCAACCCAAGTAGCCAAGGCAGTCGTGCCTAGACGCCACTGCTGTAAGCCGTACACACTAACAATCAAGGACACGTGTAAATAGAGCGTAATCACCCAAGAGCGGAGTCTAGGCGATCGCAAAATACGGGCCATCAAAGCAAACAGCACGAGATAAAGTGTGAGCTTGCCCCAACCCACCAACGCGGCTTGCTTCACCGGAGATAGAGCCGTTGCAACTGTCGAAACCCCCCAGTACAACAAGACTAATAAGTGAATGGGGGTGCTAAATTTTGACTCAGCTGAGTCTGAAATTGTCAGGAGTGCCCAATAGCCCAGACAGGCAGCCAGCAGCATGCCGATCAAGCCATTAGAGACGAACGGAGCGAGGCCAAAGACAAAACTCAGCAGTAAGGCTCCAATGGGTTCCGACCATTGCATCAGCCAACTACTTTGCCGCCATGCTTGTAATGGGCCGACCAGTCGATATAAATAGCTCCCACCCCGCCACTGAGCCAGGGACAAATTGGCGAGAGTAAGCTGTTGCCACGCTGAGTTCATAGGCTGTTTTCTGTCGGTCAAAGGGAAACGGCTGTAGCTACCGCAAAGGTCATTGCCATTATCCCTAAAAACAACCCTTCAGCAAGCTCGGTCCGGAAGAATCCTGATCAGAGGACTTCCTCTAGTTCAGTCATTTGCGGCAAACTGACCACATAACGATATCCTGACTCCGGGGTCCCTTGGATCGAGACTTGCCCACCATGCATCTCTGCTAACTGGCGGCTCAAAAGCACTCCCAAACTTTCGCGAGAACCAATTTCCTGACTAGATTCTACGGCTTCTGCCGTTTCTGCGGCAGTTAGAGCACTGGTGCTTGTAGTCCCGATCGCCAAGCCATTGTCTGCATTATTATTCCAGGTCTGATGCCCAGAATAGGCTGTCTCAGAGCCATTAATTCCGGCAGGAGTAGGAGCTTGATAAGTATAGAGTTCCGTGTTGGGCAGACTATCTCCTAACCAAGGATGAGAAACCCAAATTGCAATATTCAGTCGATTTTGCTTCCGAGAAACATGAATCCGGACAATGCTTCCGGCACTTGATGCCTGGATAACACCAAACACTAAGTGATACAGAATCTGTCTGACTTTATTTTTGTCTAACAACCAAATGCGAGAACCTGGCTCAATGCTTAGGCGAATTTGTTGTTCACGCCGATTCGCAGCCTGCTCCAAAGTATTGATCGCTTGCTGGCACAACATCTCAATATCTACAGAAGCCAGGTTGAGCGTTTCAGCGCGATCGTCTAGTGTTCCTAGCTCTAGAATTTCATTCACTAACGAGAGGAGATACTGTCCGCTCTGATAGATAATGTTGAGATATTCTTTTTGCTTAGTCGTAAGCGGGCCGTAAATCTCCCGATTCAACACACTCGCCATTCCCATCACTGAGGTTAAGGGGGTGCGTAGTTCTTGAGTCAGTTGGGCCAGCAACTGAATTTTGACTGGATTGTTGAAGGGCGCTTGGACTAACGCTAATTTTTCTGCCTGACTAACATTCCGGGCTGCTTGCTCCAATGAAATGGCAAGAGCACTGGTAGAGGCGACATTGATTTCATAACCTAACTCACCTTCAACAGAGCCTGGGAGACCCTGAACGTGAGGAGCTATTTGCTGAGCTTTGACAAGACGATTGCGCTCAAACTCACTCATACTCCATCGGGCTGTGAGTTCTAAGAACTGAATCTCCCGGCTAGTGAAATTACGGGGGACTAAATCCATCACAGCTAAGGTACCTAGGCAATTGCCAGCGGAGTCTACTAAGGGAACGCCTAAGTAAGCCCGGATACGATAACGTTGTGCTAGCAAGCTAGTGGCAAAGTCTGGATCGGCACTAGTGTCATTAATCGCTAAGACTTGCTGGTTCTCAATCACCTTGCTACAGAAAGAATCACTGCGTAGCATCTGGCGAGAGGCGGCCAACTCATTCATCAGACCTAGCCGAGACAAGCCTACCGCTGACTTAATCCATTGGCGGTCTTGATCAATAACACCCAACATACAAACAGGGATGTCTAAAAAGAGGGCAGCTGTTTGTGTAGCCTCTTCAAAAACTGGAACACTTTCTGCCTCTAGCAGCCCCAAGTCTACCAACGCTAACAAGCGTTGCTGTTCTTGAGCTGAGCTTGCCAAGCTGTTGTGATGAAAAAATAGTCTGTTTTCAGGGTTCATTATTCTAACCCCTACCCCCATATGTGTTGACCATGTGACTCATCTAGCTCTTACCAAGGGTAGTCAACTATACAGAGAATGCCCTAACTCTGTGCTTGACAAACGTGGTGAAGTGAAAGATTAACGAATTGAATGATTAATGAACCAACCCTAAAATCTGCTGCACTTGGCTCACAATCGTCTCTGCCATCACTATGCCCAAACCTAAGATGCAATCAACATTCTAGAGTCCGTTGAATCAGGTATCTGGATGATGCTATGAGATGTAAATTGATGCCATACCTCAGAGAATATACTGATGCCAACCATGAAACTATCTAGAATTTGAAATAGGACATATTAGACAGGGAGAGAAATCAATTCAGGACTCCTCAATAAATAGGGCGACCCAAGACGAAGGCGTGATTTGGGCCTACAACTCTTGGCTACGCTACACTTTTCAGGTGTAGTAGAAAAATTCCCGGAAAAAGTAAAAATTTTATAAAGCCGCAGTATCAAATTAAGCTCTTAAATACAAGGTTATAGTACCTTTGGCGGGTCACATATTTTTGGGTTCAGCCAGGATTTATTCCTGCGTATGCCTTAGATTGGAGTGCTAACTGTTTGGGTGACTGAGCACACTTTTGCCAGTGCTATTTGGCGGTAGGAGCGCTAAGCCACGCAGGGTGAGCTAGGAGGGCGGCCATTACTCGCACGCCTCGTAGCTGGTTAGACAGGGGTAGATGGCCTCTAGGAGCGCTAAGGTTCCAGGTAAACCCTCGAGGATAGCGGGTCCAGTTGTTGGCAGCTTTCCAGCCAATTTTGGGCCAAAGCTTGTCCCAGTCTTTGCCAACGCTTAGCCAGATTTCTCGCTGCACAGAAAAGCCAAATTTGCCTTCGGAATGCACCAACCAGAGGCTGTTAATGGTTTGTAAATCTGTGATTGGTAGGCTACCGACTTCTGTAAAGTAGACCCATTTACGCTGGGCTGCGGCAGAACCCGCTAATTCACAGAGTTTCTCTAAGGTAAGGCGATCGGCTGCTTCTAATTCTTGTTGAGCCAGTAACTTTTGCAGTTCGCTGTAGTCAATGTTGCGCTCAGAGCGCAGAGGAACAATACCTGTAGGGAAATGGGTTTGAAGAAATTCTGTGGCTTTGGGGGAGTTGGCTGCATAAAGCGCTTGATACGCTGTGCCTTCAACGAAGCTTGAAACGGCAGCACGGCGCTCTAGCAGAAACTCCATCAATAAGGCTAGCCCGACTTCGTCTGACTGAATGATGTCTTGCAAGGCTTGCAACTGAGTCTTAGGGGAGTCAGACTTTAACTTGAGCCGGAGGTCGTCTAGGTGACTCGCGGTATGGGTTGCAGAAGAGAGATTTGAATCAGTAGTGAAACCGCTCATGTCAAGTTGCTGCAATTCATTCATGGACTGGAAGCTCTTGCCCAACGCAGGCTGGAAAAATTAGCTGGAATCTAAATGACCGCGATCGCTGCTGGATAGCCGCGCCTCAGAAAGCTCATTTTATCCGCTGGACTGCAAAATTCGATTGATGATGGCTGTGGAAGAGGTAGGTACTTCTACAGGAACAAACTCTATCTGCCCCCCACAGGCTCGGACACTGGACGCTTCTGGTAAAATCTCCAGCTGATAGTCCCCGCCTTTGACATAGACATCAGGTTTGAGGGCCGTAATTAGGGGGTCAGCGGTGGTTTCTGCAAAGACAACGACTGCATCTACAGGTTTGAGCGCTGCTAAGAGTTCGGCTCGCTGCTCTGCTGGAACAATTGGTCGGGGCGGCTGTCCTGGTGTGTTAGGTTTAATGGCGGCAACAGAAGCATCATGATTGAGACCAACCACTAGCGATCGCCCTAGAGTTTTTGCCGACTGGAGGTAGCGAATGTGCCCAACGTGGAGTAAGTCGAAGCAACCATTAGTAAATACCAAAGGTCGCCAACGGCTTGGCGCTGCGGCAATTGCTTGCTGTAGTTCAGTCAAAGTATAAACGCCAGGAATCATCAGTTAGCTTTGCTCTCAGCAGTCAATCTAATTTCCTGCGGAGATGCTCCGCCCAACCCTTATGGTACCAACAAATCACTCCGTAACTCTGCTGAGCCTGGATTCGGCTTAGTTACTCTGCCTCTTTCGCTTCTGTGCGGGGATGATAGCCTCTCTCAAAGGCAAAGCGAACGAGCTGGGAACGATTTTCTAGCTGCAACTTACTCAGGATATTGCTGAGGTGAGTTTGCACAGTGCGGGGACTGACAAATAAGCGATCGCCAATTTGCTTGTTGGTATAGCCTTGAATCACTTCCCAAAAGACTTTTTCCTCAGCGGGAGTGAGCGGTAAGGGAGTGGGACTGGCTTCAGTAGTAACGTTGGATTGCTGAATTAAGCGGATGATTTCGGCATGAGTGCGGCGCGATCGCTCTAACTGGGCCTCAATTTTGGCGACTAGTTCCCTAGGCTCAAACGGTTTAATTAAGTAGTCATCTGCGCCAATGTCATGCCCTTGAATGCGGTCTTCAACTTCTCCTCGGCTAGACAGAAAGATAAAGGGTACAAGCTGACCAGAGCGCATGGCCCGAAGACGGCGACAAAATTCGAACCCGTCCATTTCTGGCATCATGACATCCGATACAACTAAATCCGGAGAGCTTTGTTCAAAAGCTGATAGTCCTTCGACTCCAGAGCCAGCGTCTTGAACCACGTATCCACGATTTTGGAGGTAGCGTGTTAAAGCGATTCGTAAAGTAGTATCGTCATCGACGACTAAAATTCTTTTCATCCAAGCTCTCACGCACGCAGTACAAACAGCTTAACAGGCACTCAATCTATTCCTAATATGGGTTGTATATCAGTTTGCTTAAGATTGCTGAAGCAAACTAGGAATGATTTTTGTTGATATACCAGTCCTAAATAATTTATGAAATTGGCGTTGTGAAAAGCGCACCTCCGGGATACGACTCTGACAAACCATGGGAGATCGCTATAATTCTGCCTTGATTTACTAAAAATACTTCTATTGCCATTTCTATTGTAAGAATTCCCTCCTATCAGCTCACTATTTAGGTTGTGTACTTTAGGAATGTTGCTAATTCATTCAAGAATTTGGAGCCAACCAGAGCTGGTTGTGTCCTAGCAGTGCCACAAGCCTGATAGCCTACCAGAGAAATATGGAGCATGGATAGCCGCGTCAACAAAAGTAACTTGGTTCAGATTGAGTGTTTTTTTACCCGCGCGATCGCTTAGCATATTCCCCTGAACCCTTTTGCTGTGTGGTAATCAGGAGCCGCTGTTAGGTTATGTACGAAAAGCTTACGCCCCCCGAAACTGGAAGCCGCATTACGTTTGAGAACGGAGAACCCATTGTTCCTGACAACCCGATTGTGCCGTTTATTCGGGGAGATGGTACGGGAATTGATATTTGGCCAGCAGCTCAAAAGGTGTTTGATGCCGCAGTCCAAGCAGCTTATGGCGGCAAGCGCCAAATTGCTTGGTTCAAGATTTATGCTGGCGATGAAGCTTGCGAGAAGTATGGTACCTATCAGTACTTACCAGAAGACACCTTAAACGCCATCAAGGAGTATGGAGTCGCGATTAAAGGGCCGCTCACAACTCCGGTGGGTGGTGGCATTCGCTCGCTCAATGTGGCTCTACGTCAAATTCATGACCTTTATGCCTGTGTGCGTCCTTGTAAGTATTATCCAGGTACCCCTTCGCCACACAAAAGCCCAGAAAAGCTGGATGTGATTGTCTATCGGGAGAATACTGAAGACATTTACCTAGGCATTGAGTGGCGGCAGGGCAGTGAAATCGGCGATCGCTTGATTAAGTTGCTAAACACCGATTTGATTCCTGCGACTCCAGAGCACCGCAACAAACAAATTCCCTTAGATTCGGGGATTGGCATTAAGCCTATCAGTAAGACAGGCTCTCAGCGTCTCGTGCGACGAGCCATTAAACATGCGCTACGACTTCCCGCGAAAAAGCAAATGGTGACTTTAGTGCACAAAGGCAACATTATGAAGTACACCGAAGGTGCATTCCGGGATTGGGGTTATGAGTTAGCTACAACTGAGTTTCGTCATGAATGCGTGACAGAGCGAGAGTCTTGGATTTTGGGTAACAAAGAAGGCAACCCTAACCTTTCTGTAGAAGACAATGCTCGCCAAATTGAACCAGGTTACGACGCTCTGACTGAGGAAAAGCAAGCGCAGATTCGTCAAGAAGTGGAAACAGTGCTTAACGCTATTTGGGATACCCACGGCAACGGTCAGTGGAAGACCAAAGTGATGGTGAATGACCGCATTGCAGATAGCATTTTCCAGCAGATCCAGACTCGACCGGATGAATACTCGATTCTGGCCACGATGAATCTGAATGGAGACTACTTATCTGATGCGGCAGCGGCGATCGTCGGGGGCTTGGGCATGGGGCCTGGGGCCAATATTGGTGATAGTTGTGCCATCTTTGAGGCGACTCATGGCACGGCTCCTAAGCATGCTGGGCTCGATCGCATTAATCCTGGGTCGGTGATTTTATCTGGGGTGATGATGCTGGAATATATGGGCTGGCAAGAAGCAGCCGACCTGATCAAGAAGGGAATTGGTGCGGCAATTTCTCAGGGTGAAGTCACCTATGACTTGGCTCGCATGATGGAACCTCCGGTAGAACCACTAAAGTGTTCGGAATTTGCTGAAGCAATTATTCAACACTTTAATGATTAAGCGACTAGAAAGAGCAGCCTAGAAGCTAGAAGGCAGGAGCCAGAACTTTATAGTTTTCTTGGTTCCTGCCTTTCTGGTAAGGTTTGGCTCAATGATTTACGGGTTGGAGAAGGTATTAATTTGTCCGCCTCCAATGTTTCGTCCTGGAACCCGACGCGGCGTGGAGAAGGGCTGTTGATTCAGCTGGCTGGGCTGAATGCCTGCATTGCCAGAAAAGCCAGAGTTGTTGAAGCCGTTGTTGTTTTGAGATCCTGAAAAAGAAGACTGCCCGAAGTTGGAGCTTGAGTTAGTGCTCGGCACCACTGGAGCGATCGCCGGGGCATCAGGGACAACAGGCGCAATCCCGGAGGGGAGGCTGCTATCTGGCTGGGGCTGAGTCAAATAGTTAAAGGAGTTGCTAGGAGGAGCACTGCTCACACCTGGAGTGGAACTGTAGTTGATGCCGCCATTACTAAAACCAGGAGCGATCGCGTTGGGTTGAGCAGAGGGCTGAGTGGAGCTAGGCGCAGTACTGTTATTGTCCAGTCCAGTCCTTGAGCTTGATGTAGAACCGCCCGCAGCATTTTTCTGTAATTGAGCCTGCTCTATTGCGGTTTGAAGGGCACTAACAGGGGCCGAAGCAGGAGTACTAGAGGTGTTCGGCAGATTTAAACTAGGGATAGTGGAAGCTTTAGGGGTAGCTAATAAAGCACTTGGCGCTGTAGTGGGCAAGCCAGGCGCGTTAAGCCCTGTAAATCCAGGCGTTGCTCCGTCTACGGGTTGACTGGGTAAACCCCCGTTAGAACTGAGCAAGGGTGATGTAGCCGATCCGGAGGGAGCAGATAAACTGTTGCTGGGCATGCCGTTGCCGTTCTGAGTAGTGCCTGGGTTCTTAGGTTTCAGCAGCTCACTAAACAGGCTAGGCTTGGTACCTACCTTGTCCTTGCCGCCTTCCTGCAGATTTTGGGCTTGGTCAACGGGAGCGCTGTTAAGTTGGTTTAGTAGTAGCGGCAAACTGTCAATATCCGCGCCAATGGCTCCATCTTCCGATGAGACGGCAGGATTAAACCCACCCTCAACATTCGTAGCGCTCTGAGTATTTTCAAACCACTCTGGATGCAACCAATATTCCAGGGTAAATAGCACAATCAGCATCAAGATGATGCCAGGTCCCCATACCATAGGCTGCTTTAGAGCCCGTAGTCTGGCTTTTAGGTGACTAACTGGAGCAGGAAGCTGTTTCGAAAATGGCATGGCACTACGCAGCAAAGTGAATAGTCGCAGGTCGTTACAGTCAGAATAACTTCAGTTGCTCAGATATCCAAGCTTGGGATAACGAGTCTGAGTTTAACTTTAACTAAAACCTGTTTACGTTCAATCTAAGTTCAATTAGCTCCACAACGCCTCTAACGTCCGGAGCACTTCATGAAAGTTTTGATGCTGATACCAACCAACTTTACTTGAGTTGCTGCCTCAAGTGTCTTGGTGACGAAACTGAGTCCGAGCTGGGGTAGTCACAGCACCGACCGGAACTAGGTGCTTCTGTTTGATCAAATTTCGGTTTTGTAACTTTGTCTTCCATTCGCGAATAGCGATCGCGGTTCGGGTGATGGGAGACTGGTAACCATCAGCTGCTCCAGCGGTACTTGGATGCTCTGGTTCAGGGCGGTGGGGTTGTACCGTCATGCAATTGGAAAGGCTATCCAGATAGGGCTCTAGATTGAGTGCCCGGAGTAAAGCCTCGGCTGATGGGTAGCGATCGCGTGGCGCATGGTGCAACATCTTGGTGAGCACGCGACCAAAATGCTCGCTGACTTGAGCTGAGCCCTGCCAGTCAATTTCCCCTGTACTGGGGTCGTAGTCAAAATCGAAGGGGGACTTGCCTGTGAGCAGATACACGCAAGTAACGCCCAAAGCGTAAATATCACTCGCAAAGACTGGGCGCATAGACAGTTGCTCTGGCGGAGCGAAGCCAACAGTGCCAATAAAATGCGTAGTAGGGGCTCGCTGACTGGTGTCTTCCAATCGTGCAATCTGCTCCTTGACAGCACCGAAGTCAATCAAGACAAGCCGACCGTCATCTCGGCAACGAATAATATTTTGGGGTTTAATGTCTCGGTGGATGACTCGGTGGCTGTGAACGTAGCGCAGAAGCGGCAGCATCTCTACCAGAAATCGCTTTACCACTGCCTCAGATTGGGGACCGTAGCGCCGAATCTCCCGGGCGAGGGTAGAGCCACGGACGTATTCTTGCACGAGATAGAACTCGCCGTCCGCCTCAAAGTAGTCCAATAATTGAGGAATTTGCGCGTGACTGCCTAATTTGCTAAGAGTTTTGGCTTCTTGCTCAAATCGCTTCCGGGCTCGATCCAACGTCACAGGATCGTTGACTTTGGGACACAGTTGCTTAATGACACAGAGCGGGTGATATGGCAAGGAGACATCCCGCGCTAGGAAAGTGACCCCAAAGCCACCGCGACCTAGAACACGCAAAACCTTGTAGCGATCGCGAAACAACTGGATTGAACCACAAACTTGACCTGGTGCCGTTTGGTTCAGGATGTTAGCGCGAAAATTAGATAGATCTGCTAATGAAGGAGCCATCAGACTTTACTCATGACTGCTGGAATAAAAGATTCCAAGCCAGCTTCATACAAACTTTAACTGGTATGGAGCCTTAGCAATGTGATCTAGGACAGACCACCAAAGGATTTGCTTGCTATTTACAGTCTAGTCAGAGATGTCTCGATTTTGTTGAAATCTTTATACTACCTTAGTTAGAATATTGGGTTTGCTTATCAGCTAATAGTCCTACCCCAAAAGTCGGTAATGTCATAGCCTAAGTCGCTCACCATTTGTCGGAGCAGTGGCATACTCAAGCCGATCACGTTAGTATGGCATCCTTCCAGCTTCTCGACAAAAGCGCTACCTTTACCTTCCAAGGCAAAACAACCAGCACAATTTAACGGTTCACCTGTAGCTACGTATGCCTCAATTTGGCGATCGCTGACATTGGCAAAGTAGACGCGAGTCACACGGCAGCGGACTAAGGATTGGTTTCGGGTTAGGTCAATCAGGGCGTGGCCTGTGTATAAATCACCAATTTTGCCCCGCATTTGTTGCCAACGGGCGATCGCATCGGCTGCATTAGCGGGTTTGCCGTGAATTTCTCCGTCAATCGCTAAGACAGAGTCGCAGCCTAGAATCAGGGCTTCTGTAAAGTAAGGGGTGACGGTTTCAGCTTTACGCAGTGCCAGCGTTTGCACCAAGTCCGCTGGATTTGATAGCTGTACCTGAGACTCGTCAAAATTGCTCTGACTGACAAGCGGCTGAATGCCAGCGTTTTGTAGCAGGCGACGACGAGCCGGAGAAGCGGAGGCTAAAACAAACTGTGGGATACCCATCCAACCTTAATTAACTGGACTTACTGGACTTAATTAACTGAAAAAGAGTTGACGACGTTTGCAAATAAACTATGCACTTTGGGCCACCGTTGCTCGGTAGTGGAAGCGTTTAATGTATAGAGCCGACCATTGCTCACCACTACACTAGCGAGATTGTGCCGTTGTTGGTTGTTGGGCAACTGCACTGCATATTCCAAGGTGTAGTAGGTTTTGCCGTTGAACTCGCGGGAATCGGCGGTGACCAGTTCGGCTTTGCGCTTAGACCCTGTGGGAGCGATCGCACTTTTGGAGAGTTGGTAGCCAACTTCACCCGGACTGCCTAAATCCTGTAGCGTTTTCTGGTTGGGGACAGGATTGATCACAATGCTGACATTCTCAGTCGGCTCAATCAAATCATGCAGCACGACGTCTGGGCCGTTGGTGACTTTAACTTCGCTCCAACCGAGTGGATACAAGAATTGGTAGCCATCAATGCTGTCCACGTAGCTAGTCATGCCGCTGGTGGCTGAAGCGGTACAACCACAGAGGCTAAGACTTAAAACGATCAAGAGTGCTGCGATTTTTCTCAGCATTGCCATACCCTTCCCCGATGTACTAACCAAACAGTTCGTGAAGTTACCTCAAGAACTTACTGGCTCCGTGGTTTTGTGCCTTTATTGTCTCATTTAGGGGGAATTCGGCAGCAGGAAGTATTGCCAGGATAAATTGTTTAGCCACAACTGCCACAATCACCACTGCCACAGTCACCCCCGCTACAATCGCAGCTAGAGCAGTCTAGACCAGAGCCGCAATCCAGGTCAGCGCAATTGGCCTGCTCTCCCCATTTAACGTTCATGCAATCGGCGCAATCAACACAGGACAGTAACCCGTCTACTCCATAACAGTCGTTTTGTGGCTGGGAGCTGCGATCGCGCCCTTTCTCTTCCCCCTCTTGCTCGATCTTGCTGGCCGCTTGTAGTCTGCAATGGTTTCTCCGAGCTTGCAAAATCTGGTTAGCAACCTTGCATTCAGCGAAGCGCGATCGCGTGGCTGGAATGGCAGTCCACAAGCCTTGCTCTAGAATCACCCGCTTCACATATTGTGAGCAGGATTCACCTCCATGCAGCACCCGATGGGCACAGGAGAAGCCTTTGCGGGGGGAGAGATGTTTTTGGTACCCAGCGATCGCACTGGCCGCTGCTTGACGAAGCCAAAGATCAGGGATTGACGTTTCCATTGCAGGCGAATTCCAACTCAGAAGCTCAAGGAATTGATACAGGCAGCAGTGTCAGCCTATACCAGGACTATGAAATAGCTACTGTAGAATTCATCAGAGTTGTGCAGGGTTCCAGGCAGACTTGCGAATCTTTATCGCAGCTTCTGCGCCGTGCGGAGAATTTGCCCTGCCAGAACTGCTGCGCCGAAACCATTGTCAATATTCACCACACCAATCCCAGCGGCACAGGAGTTGAGCATGGTGAGCAAAGCAGCTAAGCCATTGAAACTAGCGCCATAGCCAATACTGGTAGGCACAGCAATCACGGGGCAGTCGGTCAAACCTCCGACCACGCTGGGTAGGGCTCCTTCCATGCCTGCCACCACAATCAACACGTCTGCTTCTGCGATCGCCTGACGGTTACTGAGTAAACGGTGAATCCCTGCGACTCCCACATCCCAAAACCGCTTGACTTGAAAACCAGACAGTTCGGCCGTGATAGCGGCTTCTTCGGCTACAGGCAGATCGGCTGTACCCGCTGACAGCAAACCAATCGTTCCAGAATGACGAGGTTCTAAATGAGCAGGCACTAAGGCGCAAATCCGAGCCAGGGCGTAGTAACGCAATTCTGGAATCTGCTCTCGCAATTGAGCGTACACATTAGGTTCGATCCGAGTCGCCATGACGACTGGATTGCGATCGCGCATCACCTTGATAATTTCAATAATTTGCTCTGGGGTTTTGCCCGGACCCCAAATCACCTCAGGGAAGCCTGTCCGCAGGGTGCGGTGGTGATCAATGCGAGCAAAATCCTCAACAGGTTCAAAATCAAAATGCTTGAGTTTTTCTAGGGCTGAGTCAGGGCTGACTTCACCGTGGGCTACAGCTTGCAGGAGGAGACGGATGGCTTCGGGTTGGGTCACAGGATTCAGGATTAGTTAATCTTTGTTGTCTTCAATTTTAAGTTCTGCGATATTCCACAATCCCCAACTGGGTAAACCTGTGTACTGAATTCCCTGGATGCGATCGCGCACCGCTACGATGGCAATTTCATTCACCAGGTAAATCACGGGCAATTGCTCCTGCACAATCCGCTGAAAATCGCCGTAAATCGCTTTGCGCTTAGTTTCATCTAGCTCTCTGGCACCAGCAGTATACAGGCGATCGATTTCTAACTCCCAATCTTTCGGTTGCCAACCTTGGATCGGTGGTTGTCCTGGCTGTTGCTTCAGGTTTAAGGAATGCGACCCACCACTACTCAGCCACAGATTCGCCGCTCCGTGGGGTTCAATGCCGCCCGTAAACCCGATCATGTGGGCTTCCCAATCCCGCGAGCTAGAAACTTTATCCAGCAAAGTGTTGAAGCTAATTGGAGTGAAATCAACTTGAATGCCAATAGCCCCTAAGTCTTGCTTGATCTGCGCTCCCATTGCGACTCGCTGACGATTTTCTGCGTTAGTGAGCAATGTAAAGCGGACTGGATGATTCTCTGCATCAAGCAACTGACTTTGGGCGTTGTACTTAAAGCCTGCGCTTTCCAAGAGCTGTCGCGCTTTTTGCAGGTTGTAATCGTAGGTTTTGAGTCCTTCTTGGGGTGAGAGATAGTAAGGGCTTTGCACCGAAATGGGCGAATCCTGTAACTCGCTAATACCCCGAAACAGGTTGTTGTTCATGCGGGGGCGATCGATGGCGTGAGCGATCGCTTGCCGAAAGGCCAAGGTGTTGAACCACTTAGACTTAATCGGGTCCACAAAGGGCCGATTATTTTTATCTCTCGCTTCCGTCAGGTTAAACGTCAAATAGGTAGTGCCTGACCAAGGGCCACCATTGTAGAGCTTAAATTTGCCCCGCTTTTCTTCCCGTTTTAACAACGAAAAATACTCTGGGCGTAGAGGTCGCACATCGCCCATCACATCCAAATCGCCAGAGCGAAATCGGAGCAGTTGAGTGTCGGTGTTTTCGATAAATTGCCAAACAATCCGCTCAATGTAGGGTAGGGCTTGGCCTTGAGCATCGCGTCGCCAGTAGTAAGGGTTGTGACGAAACACAATCCGCTGTCCCGAAACGTAACTTTCGACTTGGTAGGGACCGTTGACGACTAGTTGCTTGGGATTGGTGGCTGTACTCCAAGTGGAAATGAACTGGGGATTGCCATCGGAACTGAGTGTCTGCACCGATCGCTCTAAAGCATGTTTAGGCAAAATCGGCGCACCATCATGCCCCGCCAGCGATCGCAGCAATGGCGCAAACGGTTCGGGCAAAATAAATTCCACCCGGCGATCGTCTAGTTGCTGTACCTGGGGGAAAGCTCGGTTAACACCAATCCGTAAGCTATCAGCGTAATCCGTGGGAATTTCTGGGTTGAAGATGACCTGCTGAAAGGTAAAGACGACATCTGCCGCCGTCAGCGGTTGACCATCCGACCATTGCAGATTTGGCCTTAAGTTGAAGATTACCTGCTGTTTATTAGCTGAAATGCTCCAAGATTCTGCCAGAGCAGGTTCTACCTCACCCGTCACCCCGTTTTCTCGAAGCAGATGCTCCTCGGTAAAGAGAAATACATTGGGAAATTCTTGGTTAAAGGTGGGATTAAACGTTTTGGGATCGCTCAAGGATGTCAGAACTAACTGCGGCACTTGGGCAGCGGCAGTGCGGAACTCCGTTGGACGACATCCAGTTAGGAGTAAAGAGGGCGCGATCGCCAAACTCAATACCAGCAGGACAGAGAGCCAACGACGGAGCAATTTCATCCCAAAAGAACTAGCGGTCATGGAGACGTTGCAAAGCTTTTCCGCATCATAAACCGCTATGTTGTTTGTGTCCGAATGATGGCTAATTCTGAACAAATTACTCGCTTAACTTGAGTTCGTAAATGTTCCAGAGGGAGCCACCCAAAGCCGTGAATTTCACCCCTTCAACGCGATCGCGTACTGCCGACAATGAAAGCGGATTAACTAGGTAAATTACGGGTACTTGCTCCTGAGTAATCTGCTGCGTTTTGGCATAAATAGCTTTGCGCTTGGCCTCGTCTAGCTCTTGAGCACCTTGGATATAAAGGCGATCGATTTCTTTTTCCCACTCCGTTATTTCCCAACCCTGAATGGGAGGTTGTCCCGGCGATGGACCTTGATTGAAGCTGTGTAATCCGCCTTGGCTTAGCCACACGTTCGCGCCATCGTTAGGTTCGACCCCTCCGGTTAAGCCCAAAAGATAGCAGTCCCAATCTCTGGTCGTGGAGAGTTTTTCCACCAACGTGTTGAAGTTAATCGGATTAAAATCCACTTGAATGCCAATCTTCTGGAGGTCTTGCTTTACCTGTGCCCCCATTGCCTCCCGAATTTTGTTGCCAGAGTTAGTAATCAAAGTGAACCGCACCGGATGGCCTTCGGCATCTTGCAACTGTCCCTGGGCGCTGTATTTGAACCCCGCCCCTCGCAATAACTGTTTGGCTTTTTCGGGATTGTAGTTATAAACCTTCAACCCTTCCTCAGCCGAGAGATAGTAGGGGCTTTGCAAGGAGATGGGAGAGTTCTGCGGCTGACCGATTCCCCGAAAGGTGTTGTTGATCATGGTTTGGCGATCGAGCGCATAGGCAACTGCCTGCCGAAATGCCAGGGTATTAAACCACTTGGACCTAATCGGGTCTACAATCGGGCGACCATCTGCCCGCCGAGCTTTATTGAGATTAAAAGAAATAAAGTTGGTGCCTGCTGCGGGACCGCCATTGTAAATTGTGAACTTGCCACGCTTTTCTTCTCCCTTCAGCAGCGAGAAATTTTCGGGCTGAACTCCTAAAGCATCTAAGCCCCCAGAGCGAAACTGAAGCAGTGAGGTATCGGTAGACTCAACAATCTGCCAAATAAAGCGCTCAATATAGGGCAGCGCGTTGCCCTGAGCATCCTTACGCCAGTAATGAGGGTTGCGCTGAAAAATCACTCGCTGACTAGGAACATAGCCTGCCAGCATATAAGGACCATTGGCAATAATCTTGCTGGGATCTGTATCCACGCCCCAAGTCGATAAGAACTTTGGATTACCATCTGAACCTAGGGTTTTGACAGAATCAATCAGAGCGTGACGAGGCAGAATCGGTAAACCAGTGATGCGGAGGAACGGCGCAAACGGTTCTGGTACTGTAAATTCAATCTGGCGATCGCTCAGCTTGCGAACCGTTGGTAAAGCGCCACTCTCGCCTATTCGCAGAACATCCCTCGTATCAGTGGGGATTTTTTCGTTGAAGTAGAGGTCGTTGTAAGTAAACGTAATGTCGTCTGCTGTCAGAGGTGCTCCATCCGACCACTTCAAGCCCTCACGGAGCGTAAAGACAATCCGCCGCTTATCCTCCGAAATCTCCCAGGATTCCGCCAGAGCTGGCTCAATTTCACTGTTGCCGTTTTCGGTGACCAACCCTTCGTAGATGTAGGTGAAAACGTTAGGAGCTTCTTGGTTGAGGGGATAGTTAAAGGTTTTGGGGTCACTGAGGGTGCTGACCACAATCTGAGGCACCTGAGCTGCTTCAGTCTTAAAGTTGGTGGGGTTGCAAGCACTTAGAGCGATCGCTAACATAGCGACCAAGGCAACTAAACCCCAACGACGCAGCGGTACAGTCAAAAAAGCAGCAGAGAACATGTTGCACGAACATCAAGCTTCTTTGCCATCATAGATCCCAATTTCTCTGAAGTAGGTAGGTAAAGCCAAAAGTCAGATTTTCTGGCTGAAGTCTGCTTGAGGCTATCTAATGATGTCGCTGGTTTAGCGCCAGTAAGGGCGACCTCGCCAAAATACTCCCACAATGAAGCCCATAAACAGGGTTTCTCCAGGATTGACTAGGATGGCTGGCAACGGAATGAAGGAGCGAACCACTGATCCCAAAATCAAACACAGCACTAATGCCCACAGCACGCCAGCGTTGATGGATACTTGCTGCCATTTTGTTTCTAATAAAAAAACCGCTAACCCTCCAATGCCAATGCCAGCAGCCACCTGCATAATCACTACCCAAGGTGGACTAAATAAAGCGTTTAAGACCGCTCTGAGCAAACCCACTTGGGTGTAACCCATTCCTAAGGCCACTTCTATCACTGCCACGATCGCTAAAGTGGCAAGTGTCAGTAAGGCGAGCGATCGCCAAGGCAAAAACTTTAAGCGGCGCAATGGATCGAACATGTTTAAAAGGGCAGCTAATTGCCTCGATTCTACTTGCTACGTTGCTTGCTGCAATAGTACGACTGCATAAGAGGAAATCCCTTCCTCTCGGCCTTCTGGGCCTAACTTCTCGTTGGTTGTGGCTTTGATGCCCACTTGATTGGGGTTGAGTTCTAAAACAGTGGCAAGGCGATCGCGCATGGCTGAGATGTGGGGTTTGAGCTTGGGCCGTTCCGCCACAATCACCGAGTCAATGTTGCCAATCTGCCAACCTTCGTTCCGAATTAATTGATGCACTTGCTCTAGCAGCTTCAGGCTGTCGGCTCCCGCCCATTGGGGATCGGATGGGGGAAAGTAGAGGCCAATGTCGCCCAAGCTCAGGGCCCCTAGCATGGCATCCATAATGGCGTGGGTCAGCACATCGGCATCACTATGGCCCAGTAAGCCGAGTTCGTGGGGAATGTTGACACCACCCAGAATCAGGTTCCGTCCCTCTACGAGGCGGTGAATGTCGTAGCCGTTTCCAATGCGAATATTCATGAACTCTGCGATCGCTGCATTAAGCAATCTGCATCATCTCGGTGTCTTCAGTCAACAAGTGTTGCCAACAGGTGTTGTTAAAAATGCTTGGCATCAAGGTTTGGGACGAACAACATCTCTCAGGGTAGTTTCGCCATTAAATTGAGCCAATGCAGTATTGTGTGTTGTAAAAGTGGCGGCGCGATCGCTCGCTACTCGGTAACTACAGCAGATTTGAAGTATGAATCCTCTGAGAAGTAGGGTACATCGCTTAATTGATCAACTGTCGGATGAGGAGATAGAAAGTATATGGCCAGTATTAGAAGCGCTTTATTACGATTTTTATATGCTCCGGGCGATCGAAGAATCGAAGCAAATCCTGCAACCCGGTGACACGCTCACTCGTGAAGAAGCGTTGCGATCGCTGCCTTTGCTGTGAAAAACGTTGTAATCCAATGCTGTGGCAGTGCCAACATGCGTGAATTACCACTAAAGAGTAGATTGCATAAACCTTTGAAGCTGGAAATTCGTTACGAGAGGTCTTTTCTCTTAGACCTAAAAGAGCTAGAGCCGACTGTGTATCAGCAGGTGTGCCAATTTGTCTTTGTGGAGTTTTTACAGATAACGCAATTACAAGACTTGCCAGAACTTCGACAAATGGGTTCTAGAGCAATTTTCTATCGGTTCACCCTCGATCATCATTTCGTCGGCATCGAAGTCACAGGTCAAATTATTAAGTTTCTGCGTATCCTTCCAAAGCCGAATGTTTAGAGGACTCAGACAGACTCTAAACTCCATCGGTAAACTGATGAATGGTAAAGACAATAGGTGGAAATACTGTTTATGGATGCCGCTGCACTTTGGCAACGTTACCAAGACTGGCTTTACTACCACGAGGGCTTGGGATTTTATCTAGATATCAGCCGCATGCGGTTTGATGATGCCTTCGTCGCAGCACTACAGCCTAAGTTTGAGCGGGCCTTTCGGGACATGGCTGAGCTAGAAAAAGGCGCGATCGCCAACCCGGATGAAAATCGCATGGTGGGGCATTATTGGCTTCGCGACCCCGACTTAGCTCCCACAGCGGAACTCAAACAAGATATTGTAGAAACGCTAGGGCAGATTGAAGCGTTTACTCAAAAAGTTCATAGCGGGGCCATTCGTCCCCCCCAAGCTGAAAAGTTCACCGATGTCCTTTCCATCGGGATCGGGGGTTCGGCATTAGGGCCGCAGTTTGTTGCCGCAGCACTAGCACCAGATTTTCCGCCCCTCAACCTTCACTTCATTGACAACACTGATCCCGCAGGCATCGATCGCGTCTTGACTCAGCTTCAAGATCGGCTCTCTAGCACGCTGGTAATTACGATTTCCAAGTCTGGCGGTACTCCAGAAACACGTAATGGCATGCTGGAAGTGCAAAAAGCCTACAGCGATCAAGGGCTCAACTTTCCGCAATATGCGATCGCCATTACAGGGCAAGATAGCAGCTTAGATAAACTCGCCAAGTCAGAAGAGTGGTTAGCCACTTTTCCCATGCACGACTGGGTCGGTGGACGCACCTCCGAGCTTTCGTCAGTCGGCTTGCTACCTGCGGCCCTGCAAGGAATTGATATCCGCACGATGCTAGAGGGTGCGAAAGAGATGGATGCTGCGACTCGGATTTCCAACCTCAAAAGCAATCCAGCCGCTCTCCTAGCTCTAGCGTGGTATTACGCCGGGAATGGCCGAGGTGAAAAAGACATGGTGGTGCTGCCCTACAAAGACAGCCTGCTGCTGTTTAGTCGCTACCTGCAACAGCTAGTCATGGAATCTCTTGGCAAAGAGAAAGACTTAAACGGCCAAGTGGTACATCAGGGGATTGCCGTTTATGGCAATAAAGGCTCGACCGATCAACATGCCTATGTGCAACAGTTGCGCGAAGGCGTGGCCAATTTCTTCGTCACCTTTATCGAAGTACTACGCGATCGCCAAGGCCCTTCTGTAGAAGTTGAGCCCGGCGTTACTTCAGGTGACTACCTCTCTGGTTTGCTGCAAGGCACTCGCCGCGCCCTCTACGAAAACCAGCGGGACTCCATCACCGTTACTATTCCCCAAGTTGATCCCTACAATGTTGGAGCTTTGATTGCTCTGTACGAAAGAGCTGTGGGTTTCTACGGCTTTCTCGTCAACGTCAACGCTTACCACCAGCCCGGTGTAGAAGCAGGCAAAAAAGCTGCCGCTTCCGTACTTGACCTGCAAAAACAAGTGGTCAAGGCGTTGCAACAATCTGGTCAACCTCTGTCTTTACAGGCGATCGCTGAGAAAGCAGGTGCCCCAGACCAAATCGAGTCCATCTACAAAATCGTCCGCCACCTAGCCGCCAACCAACGCACCGTCACCCTCCACGGCAACCCTGCCCAACCTAACCAACTAGCCGTCTCAGCTCTCTAACCCCTTAACTTAATCGTTCAACTCTTTTCCTTATAGCGCCCGTTCTCGCGTCCCTGACCTGATATAGCAATCCTAAATAGGGTGGATGGAGGGGTGTGCTTCTCCAACCCGTCAATTTCATAAATCATTTAGGATTGCCACATAAAAAAGCCCACTATTAAAGTTAGTGGGCTTTTTAGCTAAATCAATGGATAAATCTTTGAAGTTAAACTAGCAGACCAAGCAGATTCAACACTGCTCAGGCTACCTATTTCTGACCGCCGACAACTTGTTGTTTCAGCACATCAATTTCTTGAGATAGCTCTTGGCGATTCTCAACCTTCAATAGATATCTGTAAACAAACCAAGCTGAGTAGCCAATTCCAACTAGTTCAAAAGTAGGAGCTAGAAGAGGGATATCGTTGATGGCGTCTAAAATCGCTAGGGTGATCTTGACAGTAACAATGCCCCCAAATAGAAGGCCTAAGTTAATCAGAAGGCGTTGATTCTGATTAAAGAAATCCGATAGCAGGTCGGGCAACTGTCCTAAATAGTAAGAAACGCGATCGCCAATTTGTGACCATTGCTCAGAAGACTGAGACTGCTGATGAGGTTGAACAACGAGCGGGGCAGGTTCAGTAGAAGTTACTTCAATGTCTGCTCTACCTTCTACGTCAGCAAACTCAGGGGTGCTGGAATCAGTATAATCAGATGTTTTCAGTTCGGGATTCATATGAATATCTCGAGAACGACAACCTGGGTAATATAGCTTTGGGAAGCTCCAACTAACGGCAGACAGTAGCAGAGTTAGAGAACTGTTTTTGCTAGTTTTCAAACATATCTGACACTAAAGCAGAGCTTCACAAATTGCAAGATAGTTAACAACTGCGACTTCAAAATTTGTTAAGTAAAGTTTCAGTTAAACGATTGCTTACAGCATCCCATAAGACTAGAATCAGAAATTTCTGCCTGAATCTGTCTTAGGTTGGGTTGTTTGGGAAGATGACTCGATTGGCGCTAAGTGACGGTATCACGGGTGATGGGCGCATCCAGCGTGATGATTTGGCCGCAGCGAGTAAGTCTGCTACGCGAGTAAGCTCGATGAATCTTGGAGCTGAGCGCCAGAATTAAAGCAACTGCATACTCTGCGATCGCATCAGGAAAGCAAGCAAGCGCTCGGACTATTGTTAAGCTAAGTTTCTCCGCACTGGTACATCTACATGGTTAAAGCCAGCACTATATGGAGCGATGATTGCCGCTCATGACCATGTAGATCGTTGGCAGTTGCTAGAAATGCTTGGTTCTAGATGCTTGGTCTAGATTTTGCTATTGAAGAACCGTAACCTTCATCCAGCAAGACCTAACAGTGAATAGAACTTAAAACGAAAAGTTTTCTTCATCGTCAATTCTGACATCCCAGTTAGCAGACAGTACCTCGGCCACGACTGCTTCTAGGGCAGCTGCATTTAAGGTGCGGGTAGTTTGCTCTTGCAAAGGATTGGAGACTGGAATCAACCGGAGCTGTCTTGAATCTTGAATTAAATCAAAACAAGGTTCCTGTTCAGCTGATTTCTTAAGTTCTAAATAATCGAAGCTACAAACGTTTAGATACAGGGCGTGATTGGCGACTAAGGTTGATTGTTGAGGGTCGGCAAAAACCTCTAACACGCACCCTTCCCCTTCGCTGAGGAGATTGTCATCTTGGGTGTAGATATAGCGAACTCGGCCCAAGTCAGCTAACAGCCGCTGCATGTCTTGTTTACTCACAATGATGCCAGTGTCAACAATGCAGGGCGCTGGCAACCTCATATCTCTAGGCAGGGGATCATGACTCATGGGAAACAGCCTCAAATGGGCCTTATAGCGGGATGCAGTGATCAAATTTGACGGTAGAACTTGGCAAGGACGGGGCAACCAAGGCTGGTTAACCAAAGTCAGAGAAGTTCTCAAGAGGCGCTAATGGGACGACTTCAGGACAGCTAACCCCTGAGAGGGTAATCGCTGGATGTAGAAAATGGTTGTGTACGAAACAATCTTAGCTCAAGATTTTCGGTTCGCTACTAACAAAATTTCAGGGGATGGACTGGTCTGACCTAGTTTAGCAACACCCTCTTGAGTGATTGATTAATATATTTCACTTTAATAAATCTATGCCTGTTTTAAGGCTGAGACTGGACCAGTTATGAATTCGGTCTCTGACCTAGCTGCACCGGGTAGATGGCGTTAAGGAATCTGTCACAGAGGCAAGATTTAGGCTGTTCTTTAATTGTGCTTGGTCTAGTAAGGTATGAGTTCGGTCAAAAGGCTGAAAATCTGCTCTCAAGCATCAGCTATCTGATTGGGACCATTGAAGGGTAAGGGCTATGGCACAAGTAAAGCAGAGCGAGAAAGCTATGGGAATTGGTTCTAGAGTCGCAGCGGCGATCGCCTTCTATACCTGTTTACCTGTTCCTCCAACTTGGGCGTTGGAGTTTCAAGGAGTAGCTCGTCTCGCACCTTACATAGGGTTGCTAATCGGAGGGCTGTTGGGTGCGTTTGATCTGGGGCTACAGGCGATCGCGATGCCCGTTTTGACTCGCAGTGCCTTGATTGTGGCAGCTTGGATGGCCGTGACAGGTGGCTTGCATTTAGATGGAGCGATGGACACCGCCGACGGTTTGGCTGTTTTAGACCCAGAACGTCGGTTGGAGGTAATGGCGGATAGTCGCTCTGGAGCTTTTGGGGTAATGGCGGCGATCGCGCTCCTCTTGCTCAAAACCGCAGCTTTGAATGACCTAGAAGGGGAGCGATGGCTGGCTTTAATAATGGCGGCGGGCTGGGGCCGTTGGGGACAACTCGTGGCGATCGCTCGTTACCCTTACCTCAAACCCACGGGGAAAGGAGCTTTTCATAAGGAAGCCATTCGTTCGCTCTGGGAGGCAGTACCTAGTTTGTTTTTGTTGTTGGGTCTTAGCGGGTTGCAAATTGTACTCAATCCAGCTCACTGGCCTGTTGCTTTGGGTATGGCTGCGGGGGGCATTGCGATCGCTTGGCTAACTGGCACATGGTTCAACCACAAGCTCGGCGGTCATACGGGTGATACGTACGGAGCCACCGTGGAGTGGACAGAAGCTGGTTTATTATGCTTACTGGCTGGACTCTAACTAATTTTGAGTAACGCCTTGAGTGACTAAGCTAGCAGCTTGTTTGATCGGAATCTCAACCCAGAATTTAGTACCTTCTCCTAAAAACGATTCACACCAAATTTGCCCTTGATGCTTCGCTGTGACGATTTGGTAGCTGATCGACATGCCCATGCCTGTGCCCTTGCCAACAGATTTGGTCGTAAAGAAGGGATCAAAAATTCGCTGCTGCACCTCTGGAGTCATTCCTAAACCATTATCAGCAATACAAACGGCAATACGATCTCTGCTCTGCTGGTGCGTAGTGATCCGAATCGTGCTGGGGGATTGCTGTAGGGTCGCTGCGTGGCTTTGGTTCTCCCGCTCTTCCAGAGCATCCAAAGCATTGCTAAGAATGTTCATAAATACCTGATTGAGCTGGCCCGCATAGCATTCTACGAGGGGCAGCGGGCTATATTCCTTAATGATTTCTATCGCAGGACGCTGAGAATTTGCCTTGCAGCGGTGTTGCAAAATCAATAGCGTGCTGTCAATGCCTTCATGAATATCCACATGCTTGACTTCTGCTTGATCGAGGCGAGAAAAATTTCTGAGGGAGAGGACAATCTGCTGAATCCGGTTAGCCCCCATACGCATTGAGGTAAGAATTTTTAGCAGGTCTTCAGCCAAAAAATCGATATCAATCGTGTCTGCACAGTCGCTCACCTCTGGGTGCGGATGAGGGTAGTGTTTTTGATAAAGCTGAAGCAGTTGGAGCAAGTCTCGCGCATACTCGTTGGCATGGCTAATATTGCCAGAGATGAAGTTGACAGGGTTATTGATTTCATGAGCCACTCCAGCAACCAAACTGCCTAGAGCCGACATTTTCTCGTTTTGCACGAGTCGGAGTTGCGATTGTTGGAGTTGGTCTAAGGTGGTGGAGAGCTTGGCGGTGCGTTCGGCGACCCGTTGCTCTAGAAGTTCGTTGGATTTTTTTAGTTGGCCTTGTTCGCGAGCCTGTACCTGCCAGAGCACGACAATCATGGCTCCGGTCAACCCTACAATCACTAGGGCAATTACATCTAGCGATCGCAGTTGTGACTCAATACTTTCGCGTGGAATCACCAGTGCCACTGACCAATTGGCTTCTTTGAGGGGGAGGTAAGCGACATATTTCCAGGTGCCATCAATGGGCAATAGCTTGATTCCCTCTTGTTGGCTCACCATTTGTTGAGCGATCGCGGCTAAGCTTTTGTCCGCTGACTTTAGCAGGTTGGCAGAGGGCTGCTCCGATGTAAACATCAGCTCTGAGTTGGGATGTGCGATGACTTGTCCTTTTGAGTCAAGCGCAAAGGCATAGCTATCGTCGCCATAGTTAAGGCTATCAACCACATAAGCAATGCGATCGAGCCGTACTAAATTATGAATTTCTCCAATGGGAGGACTGGTCGTATCCAACCCTCGTCGGATCGGAGTCGCCACTGAGATGGTGGGAATTTTGGCGGCTCGACTGATGAGGGGATCACTGACATTGGTCTGTCCTGCCATTGCCTTTTGGAAGTACTCGCGATCTTTGACATTTGCAGGTTTGCCGCCGATCACTTGGCGCTGACCGTCAGCCTTAGCGATCGCAATGGCATAAACATCGTTAAAGCGCAAAACTTCAGTTTTCAAGTACGGTTCGGCGATCGCCCAATCCATTGATTTGACGACTGTCGTATTGGCCAGCGTCTCTATATGAACCTTTAAAGTTGCCAGCCAGCGATCGATCTCGTCTACACCCTGCTCTACTTCCAAAAAAGCGTTTTGCTGCAAACTCTCCAACATCACATGGCGGACAAGCTGGTAGCTGTAATAGGCTCCTAAACTCACAATCAGGGTTGTGCCGCCAATTACAAGATTCATTAAATAACGTTGGGGCTTAAAGTATTTTCTAAAAATTTTCATTGTGCGCGGCAGCAGAGAATTGCTTATGACAGAGGGCGATCGCCGGGAAGAAGCGGTTGAGTCGGTAAATTGGCAAAGGTAATCTTGAACCACTTTTCCTGGAGGCGTTTAAGCTCTCCTTGGGTACGCAAATCACCCAAGAAACGGTTGAGGAGGTCGAGTAGATCTTGATTGCCTTTTTTCACCGCCCAGGCTGCATAAGATTTACGGCTGACTCGCTCACCTAACTCAAAAATGGCGGGTTTTTCGCTGACCAATACCGACAGCGAGACAATGTTGTGGAGGACTGCATCCAGTTGCTGGTTCAGCAAATCTTGATAAGCCTGGGCGAAGCCGCGATACTGCTTAACTTGACCCAGGGTGCCGCCCTGCTGCTTCAGTTGAGCGGCAAGGTCAGGGATGGCTGCTAGAGAAACTCCCCCTTGCTGGACTCCCAAAACTTTGCCTGAGAGATCTGCGAGTGTTTTGATGGTGAGATCATCTTTGCGTTTGATGTAAGCAATGGTGGATTCGGCGATCGGCATGGTGAAGTCTAAAGTCTTAGCGCGATCGTCAGTGATACCCACTGCAGTTAGGGCTAAGTCATACTTACCGTCCGCTACTCCCGGCAGAATGCCCTGCCAAGGCAGAATTTCTTGGCGAATCTCAAATGCAACGGTTTTTCTAAGCTGTGCTAGTAACTCGTGATCGAAACCAATCGGCTTTTCATTGACCAAAAACTCGAAAGGAGGATAGTCATCCTCAGTGGCAACTAGTAAATGTCCTCGTTGCTTGATTTGGGTCAGCAAAGCATTGCTAGCTTTGAGGGTTGAGCCGCTTTGTGGCGATTGAATACAACCATGAGCCGCTGAGGTCAGTAGCATTCCTGCGCCAGCTTGAAGGAAAAATCGTCTCCGAATGGTCATACCTTCAAAGCCACAGCAACATCCTTTATCAAGGTTCCCTAGGGCTGCTTGTGACGCTCATCACTTTATTTTATAGAACCAGGATTTTGAGCACTCCTGCCAAAACTGTCATCGTATCAACAGGATTTATCGCTCCTAAGTCAATCTTTTGATTCAGTTGAGGTACTGCATGAACCTGTAAATATTCCCAATCCAACTCAATGTCTTGAAGATCGTTAGAGTTAGCAATCTCCATTCTGTTCTCCCGCAGCAGGATGCGATATTTATAAGGCCACAGTGGTAAACCAACTTTGTGTTGCATCAAGAAATACATGTCCTGCTTGATGTTTTGCCACCACATGAGGCCACCCAAAGTAGTAATTGGTTTCCGGAAGGCCACGCTAACGCTCCTTGAGTGGGAAATGAGGAATTGCTAATTCAAACTAACTTGCTATTTGGTTTCCATCCAGTTCTTACCTGCATTAATTTCCACTAGAAGCGGCACGCTGAGTTGAACAGCAGTTTCCATAGTGGATTTAATTTGAGGTTTTAGTGACTCCCATTCTTCTGGAGGTAGTTCAAAGATCAGTTCGTCGTGGACTTGTAGTAACAGATTGGCTTGATGAGAGCGGAGAATCTCGTGCAGTTTTGCCATCGCGATTTTGATGATGTCGGCGCTGGAGCCTTGGATTGGGGCGTTGGCCGCAGCTCGCAGCAAACCTGCATCGTACTGACCGGGACGCAAGCCATCAAGATCAATCTCTTCTGGCTTCCGACCACGCAACTTCAATAAATTGTCATTCGTAAAGTTGAAATAGCGCCGACGACCAAAAATGGTTTCAACATAACCTCGCGCGATCGCCTGTTGTTGCATGGTTTGCAAATAGGCAAAAACTTTCGGGTAGCGTTGGTTAAAGCGATCGATAAAGAGCTTGGCTTCTGAGGCTTTTACGCCGGACTCACGGGCAAACCGTTGCGCTCCCATGCCGTAGATGACGCCGAAGTTGATGATCTTACCCAAGCGGCGTTCTTCGGAGGTGATGGTATCTTTTTCCAACAACAACCGGGCTGTGAGGGTATGGACATCTTCATTGTTGCGGTAGGTTTCAACTAGAACAGGTTCTTGGCTGAGATGGGCCAGAATCCGCAACTCAATTTGGGAGTAATCAGCCGCCGCGAGGAGCCAGCCTTCCTCTGGAATAAAGGCTTTGCGAATTTGCCGACTAAAGGCAGTCCGAATTGGAATGTTTTGCAGGTTGGGGTTGGAGGAAGAAAGTCGGCCTGTGGTGGTGCCTGTTTGGTTGAAGTTGGTATGGACTCGATGCGTGTCGGGCCGCACTAGATTGGGCAGCGCATCGACATAGGTAGACTTGAGCTTGGACAGAGTCCGAGACTCCAACATGGCATCGACGACAGGGTGATCACCTTGCAGCTTTTCTAATGTGGCGGCATCCGTGGAGTAGCCTGTTTTAGTTTTGCGGGATTTTTTGCGATCGAGACCGAGCTTTTCGAATAGCAGCTCACTCAGTTGCTTCGGTGATCCAAGGTTGAATTTCTCACCCGCAGCTTCGTAAGCTCGGGCCTCGATCAAAGCTAGCTCTTTTTCCAGCGATCGCGAAAACTCCCGCAAATATTCCTGGTCGATGCGAACCCCACAATATTCCATCTCGGCTAACACGGGTTCCAGGGGCTGTTCGATCTCTAGCAGCAAACGGTGTATTTCTGGAACGGGTGCTAACTCGTCTCTCAGCTTGGCGACCAAATGGAACGTAGTATAGACATCCATGCCACAGTAGTTGGCGACGCTCGCAATATCAATATCTGCGATCGTTTGGCCTTTGGGAACCAGCTCGGTATAGCTTTGTGGTGTGATGCCCAGATAGCGGCGGCTTAAGTCGGTCAAATTATGGCTGTTGTCTGGGTCGAGCACGTAGCTAGCCAGCATGGAATCAAACACTACACCCGCTAGCTCAATGCCTTGGCAACGGAACACCAGGCGATCAAATTTAGCGTTTTGTAGGGCTTTTGGGTATTTAGTGCTTTCTAGGAAGGGTCGTAATGCTTCTAAAACGGTGGCTTTATCCAGGTTGGCACCCGTTTTGTGCCCCACGGGCAGATAAGCCATGTCACTTTCACCCGCTCCCCAGCAGCAACCGATTCCCACTAGTTCAGCGTCGCGTGGCTCTAGGTCACTGGTTTCAGTATCCCAAGCCACAGGGGTCGCTGGATCGGTCAAGGCTTGTAGCCGCTGTACCAGTTCGGCTAACTGCTCTGACGATTGAATGATTTGGGGGTGGATTAGGGCAGGGCCTTGCTTTTGCTGCTGAGCTGCATCGGTTTCCTCGGCACTGAAGAAAGCCAGATCCTCGCTTTCAAAGTCTGAGAGAAACGGGTTATTAGGAGTTCCTGTAGCGATCGCTGATGCAGCCTTGGCTCCGTCGGTTTCCGAGAAGTCGGGGGTGGCATCATTGTCAGCCTCTGCGCCACCAAAGAGTTTTTGCAGTTGTAGCGTCTTCTTCATCAGAGACTGAAACTCTAGTTTTTCGAGCAATGGCACCACTGCTTCGCGATCGAACCCCTTGAGTTGGCAGTCTTCTAAGCTAATTTCCAAAGGCACATCCAGATGGATTTGGGCCATCCATTGCGAGTGCCGCGCCTCTTCCCGTCCTGCTTCCAGCTTTTGCTTTACGGCTCCCTTGATTTCGTCTAAGGAGGCATAGATCTGTTCTAAAGAGCCATACGTACTCAGCAACTGCACCGCAGTTTTCGCGCCAATGCCCTTTACCCCTGGGATGTTGTCGGAAGAGTCTCCACAGAGGGCTTTGTAATCGACAACTTGGCTAGGTAAGACGCCCAATTTGGCTTGCACTTGCTCAGCGCCAAATTCGTTGGGGTGGCCAGTGGTGCCGCGGGCGAAAGGATTGCCCAGATGCAGCACCTTGATTTTTTGATCGGGATTAATCAGTTGGAATAAGTCTTGGTCGCCACTCAAAATTTTGACAGGGTACCCCGCCGCACTGGCTCGCCGCGCTAATGTGCCAATCACATCGTCGGCTTCATAACCGGGAGCAGTGACTACGGGCAAGTTGAGGGCTTGGAGCAATTCCTTCAGGTTTTGCAAATCGGGCTTAAAATCTTCTGGCGTTTCCGGACGACCTGCCTTGTAGGTTTCGTCGGCATCGTGGCGAAACGTGGGCGCACTCAGGTCAAAGGCGATCGCCACATAATCTGGCTGCTCAGATTCCATGACTTCTAGCAACGCTTTGAGAAAGCCATAACTCACGCTCGTGGGAATGCCAGTGGACGTGCGTAACCCGCCATCTCGCCCTTTGGCGAAAGCAAAATACGAGCGAAAAGCTAAAGAGTGACCATCAATCAGGATCACTTTGGGGTGCTTTTCTGGGAGGGAATTGTGAGTAGACAAATCAGGAGCAGAAGTAGATTGAGCCATAGATCCCATTCTAGCGAGTTCCGCTCCTTACCCGATTCTCACCTGGGTTTGTCGTTGGGGTTGTTGGCCCCTAAAGAGTCGTAGGAATTTTCTGCCGATGATTGATCAGTATCTATATGAATAATGGTTTGCACCGGGCCGTAGCGTTCCCGAATTGTGCCCTCCACTCGTTCTGCAATCACACGGGCGGCTCCGAGAAATTCTGGGTGCAAGACCAAATACATTTCAACAAACACTTGCCGACCCACAATTCCACGCGACTGAATCCGGTAGCAATGAGTAACGCCTTCGACTTGCCGTGCCAGTTGTGCCAAGATCTCTGGGGCGATCGCCACTTGCCTTACTAGTAAAGGTAACTGCCAGTTCAGCACACGCCAGCAACTGCGGATCGCGACGAAGGTCACTATGACCGCCAGCAGGGGATCGAGCCACACATAACCACGCCAGACTCCTACTAAGCCGATCAATACGACCACACTCAGCCAAGCATCTTGCAAAATATGGTTAGCATTCAGCCGGAGAGCCGCACTCTCTAGCACCCTAGCTTCGTAACGCTCGAAAAACGCCAAACAAATCCCAATGGCGATCGCCACACCCAAAAGTTGAATCAGCGGCAAATTAATACTGACTTCAAAGGGAACAACGGCGTTGCGCGTCGAAGCTTCTAACTGTTTCAACGCCCCACCCAGCAAGCTCAGGCTAGAAAACCCTAGTAGGGCTACGAGGAGGAGAGCTCCGATTGACTCTAAGCGCCCATGCCCCCAGACTTCTCGCCCAGAAATGCGATGGGGAGAAGTGACTGCTAAGAGGCTGAGAAGCGTACTAAAACCATTAATTAAGGTATGTACCGATTCTGCTAAAAGACTAAGGGATTTAGCTGCCCAGCCAGCCCAAACCTTCACTGCAAAAATTAGCAGTGTCAACCAAAGAGTAGCCAATAAAACTTGATGAATCGCTCGACGGCGACTGTATGCCTCTGCCATAGACCCAAAGGCTATCACAATTTATTCCTGCCTCAGTGAATGATTCTAAGGACTTAGGGAAATTCTGTCTCTAGGGGTTTGAGCATCCTCAGCCGATAAACCCTAGTTGATGTGAGGCAAATCCGATCGCTCCTCCTGCTAGCACTAACCACATAGAGTTGATTTTGAAGCGAAACACCGCGATCGCACTCAAAATTGCCACGATCACTGTGAGCCAATCCATCAATGCCGCTTGCGCCAAGGTATAGGTCACTCCTGCCATGAGTCCCAAAGAAGCCACATTTACCCCATCGAGAAATCCGCTAGCGTAGGGAGATTGACGCAACTTGGGCACCCAAGGGTTAACCACCCACACCAGCAAAAAAGCAGGTAAAAAAATGCCAAGAGTCGCAGCGATCGCTCCTGCATTTCCTGCCAGCAGATAGCCAATGAACGTCGCCGTGGTGAAGACTGGACCTGGTGTAATTTGGCCAATGGCAACGGCATCTAAAAGCTGCTGAGATGTCAGCCAATGATTACGCTCGACTAAATCCCGTTGTAAAAATGCCAGTAAGACGTAACCACTGCCATAAAGCACACAGCCAAGCTTAAGAAAGAACAGAAAGACACTAACCCAACCCACTGAGGTGACGGTTGTTGTAGGAGTACTGATTTGGGACATGGCTCCCGACAACGGCAAGAAGAATGCTCCCCAAGGCTTGCCTTTACTTAGCCCGTTTTTCACGAGCATGACCGCAATACCTAGCGAAACGAGCACTAAAATCTCGTTCCAGCCCGCTAAGTAGGCCGCGATCGCGCTTACCCCTGCAACAATCGTAGGCCTGTCCTTAGCTGCCTTTTTACCTAGATTCCACACCGCCTGCATCACGATGGCAATAATGACCGGTTTGATGCCATAGAGTAGCCATGACACCTGGGCCACAGTTTGATAGCGAGCATAAATAGCAGCCAATGCCCAAACGATCAGCATGGCAGGCAGAATAAAGCAAGTTCCTGCCACCAATAAGCCCCGCCATCCGGCTCGTTCGTAACCGATATGAATGGCTAACTCTGTCGAATTGGGACCAGGAATCAAATTCGTGACCCCGAGTAAATCGAGCAGTTTCTCCCGGCTCATCCATTGACGGCGACTGACCACCTCATGGTCCATCATGGCGATGTGGGCAGCAGGCCCGCCAAAAGCGATCGTCCCCAGTCGCAAAAACACGATTGCGAGTTCTGTTAGTCGCTCTTGTTTCGTAGTTGGAGCGCGATCGCTCTCTACTGCCTGTCCCTGAAACTCCTCAGGTTCCTGCGTCACCGAAACTCTCCTGTGTTGATGGTTAGATCAGGATCGTGCCAGATTAAGCGCTGCATTTGCGTCAATCTAAGACGGGCGATCGCGCTTTCGCTGTTACCTGGAGGCAGGTTGGCTGAGCCTGATACCCTGAGGATTGAATACCAACACAACAGTTCAGCCTTTACCAGCTAGCACCGGAGGAAGTCACGATGCAGGAATCTACAGCCACTCCACCCGCTTCAGCAAAGTCTACCGAGGTAACGCCCAAAGACATCCAGTTATTGGTTTTAGATATTGATGGCACGATTGCTGGAACTTCCAACCAAGTTCGTGAGCCTGTCAAGCAAGCGATTCGGGCCGCTCAAGCCAAGGGTGTGAAGGTGGCGATCGCCACAGGGCGGATGTTTTGTTCAGCGGTGCGCTTCCACCAAGCTGTTGGCTCTGACTTGCCGCTCCTAGCTTATCAAGGAGCCTTGATCAAGGATGTATCGACTCAACAAACGCATCGCCATTGGCCTGTCTCTAAAGAAACAGCCCACCATTTATTAGATTATTTCGAGCAGCCAGAGTTGCGATCGCTGCTATCGGTGCATTTCTATATCAATGATCAGCTCTATGTTCGAGAACTGACGCCAGAAACCAAGATTTATGCTGAGCGCTCCGAAGTAGAGCCGATTGTGGTGGGAGATTTGCGTCGAGCGCTGACCGATGAACCCACAAAGGTATTGGCCTTGAGCGATGACACAGACGTAATTGAGCGATTGTTTGGTGGGCTGCGCCAGCGTTACACCCCCGCAGAACTTTACCTGACCAAATCAGTGGCGACTTTCTTTGAAGCGACTAATCCTTTAGTCAATAAAGGAGTCGCTGTGAAATACCTAGCCGAAGAGATGCTGGGTCTTAAAGCCGAAAATGTGATGACCGTAGGTGACAACTTTAATGATGTAGAAATGCTGGAATACGCCGGAATTGGTGTGGCGATGGGAGATGCACCGGATGACGTAAAAGCGATCGCGAGTTGGGTAGCCCCCAGTGTGGAGTTGGATGGAGCCGCCGCCGCGATTGAAGAGTTTGTTCTGTGATTCGGGTGGGGGAAATACTGCTTTAAAAGTCAGAAAGGGCACCGACGACTGGCCGTGTTTCGTCTCGGTGCCCTGACTGGTTCGCTCCTCACACAAGATTTAATATAACTGACTGACACAGCTTTGTCACCCCCTCTTCAAACAAATTTCATAAGATACTACATTTGATATCCACAATATGAAATTTTTATGGTAATGACCCTAGGGCTTGGGCGCTTTAGCCAACCGCTTTTGAGCCAAAATTCTGTCTTAAGTGATGATCCTACTTCTATAGTTCGGTAGGGGCTACTAAGCCCAACGCCTCTTGTATTAGTACTTGCAAGAGAGGCTGAGTCGCCAAGACTAAACCTAGCCGCGCTTGCACCAAAGCTTGATCGCTCTGCTGAACATCCCCCCAAAAGCGGCAAGCATCGTAGAAACTTAGAAACGCTTTTGCCAAGGCTGCGACTAATCGCTCAACCATGCAGTGCCCTCTAGGGTCTAAAGGCAACGCGATCGCTGCGGCTAACAGGCTCTGTAACTCATCGACTGTATCAATCAGGGCAAAAATCAAACTTTGTTCAGCGGGATGCACTAAACGTAGTTCGCTCTGTGAGTTTAACCAAGGATTCCTTGGGGCTGCGATCGCGCTTGAAGTCAAGCTATTTATATAGACAGACTCCTCAGCTAGTAATCCCTGCTCCCGGGCTAAACGTAGCAAAGAGCAACAGCGAGCGTGAGCATACTGAACTGCAAACGGGTCAAAAATATGACCTTGATTAACCTTTGATGACTTTTGTGGAGCTACTACTGGGCTCAGTTCTTGCCTAACCCCCTCAACTGACTGTTGCAATTGCGGGGTCGAATGATACGTCATGCACTGTAACCAATCAGCCAAGCCTTGGGGTATCAGTTCAAAATAAAGCCAACCAGACGGTTCAAGCTTCACCGTAAAATTCCTTAAGCCAAAACTCACGCTTGCTAAGGGAGGGTTACCAGGTAAATTTTGAGCGATCGCTGCTTGGAAAAAGTGCTCATTGATTAGCGTCGCAAGCTCTATAGCTGTCTTCTGACAAGGCTTGGCGAGTTGTAAAGCGATCGCCGAACTGTACAAAATCGGCATTTTCCCCTTGACCCGCTGTACAGAAATCACCAGTTTTGGCTCTCCATTTGGTAGCAGGCTAGGTTCTATCGTTGGTGTTGTTGAAGAGCAAACTTTTGGAAAAACATCACTCCGTAGGCAGATTACCTCTTGTAACTGCCTCAGTAACAATAATTGCAGCGCAGGGTAGGTAACGATCGGTAAACTCTTACTCACGTATGGTACGAGGATAACCAGGTTTAACCTGCTCACTTTAGGCTAATAGGTCAGCAGAGCGTCGGAACTTTCTTAAAAAATGAAAGTTCATGGCATTCGACCTGCTCCGTGTTTATACATTTCTTCATGTACGATTGTTAGTACAGAGATGGAAACACTGAACAGAGTCAAGCCAAGCTAGCTGTATAAAATTGACCTAGCCTGAGGAGTTGATTTGAGCTTAATCATCCGTGCCCCCTTAACAAGTTTGCTGTCTTAGGTCCTTAT
The DNA here is from genome assembly GCF_039962155.1 of Trichocoleus desertorum AS-A10. NCBI lineage: Bacteria > Bacillati > Cyanobacteriota > Cyanophyceae > Leptolyngbyales > Trichocoleusaceae > Trichocoleus > Trichocoleus desertorum. The sequence goes on from NZ_JAMPKN010000006.1 coordinate 134,293, forward strand.
CTGTTTAGTCTTTAAAAGCCTGGTCTTATGTACTCAGTATCCTCACCTTCAGAAGCATCTCGACCTTTCCTAACCTGGCAGCGCATCTTAGATTGGTCTCAGGAGCACTACCGCTGTCGTGTCTTCAGCAAAGACGAGAAAATCCCTGCTCGTCCTGGTTTACTGTATCTAGTACAAAAGGGCTCTGTCCGCCTAGTAGGAAGCGCCCAAGTCAGCGCCACAGGCAATTCGCGCCTTCCCCGCATTAGTCCAGAAGAAGCTTTTCTAGGTTTTGTGGGTGCAGGACAACCATTTGAGATAGTAGCTCAGTCTCCATTCACACTGCAAAGCTACGCTCACGTAGACCAAACCTCGGTGGTTTGGATGTATTGGCACGATCTAGATAATTGGCCACATTTTCGCCGAGAAGTGCTAGACGCCTTCCGCTACCAACACCAACGCAAATTGCTGTGGTTGAGTACTTTGGGCCAGCGTCGGACCATTGACCGTTTGTTAGGGTTTCTGACTTTGTTAATTGAAGAGTTTGGTGAACCCTGCGAGAATGGTTATTTCCTTCCTTGGTCTCTTACGCATGCTCAGATTGGGAGTGCGATCGGATCTACTCGCGTCACGGTAACCCGCTTGATGGGTAAGCTGCGACAGAAGGGCTTGATCTACACCCAAGGCGATAATCTGCTGTGCTTGCCTGCCGAGTCGATCGCGCATCGCTAAAACTATTATTTCTGTTGACAATCTGTTCTTAGGCTGCTGAGTATGAGGGCTAACTAGCTCAGTTGGCGCTAGCTTAGTCGCTCATACTAGTTGTAGTTTGATCCCAATGCGGTCACGCTAGGTCATGGGCTTTATGGGTATGTAATTCAAGCCTAGCAAGGGCTGCGAAGACTGTTGTAGTGGCAAGGACAGGATAAAGCGCGACCCGTTCCCACTTTCAGAGTCCAGTGTAATGGAGCCGCCATGGAGTTCTGCCAACTTGCGGGTAATTACCAGCCCTAGTCCGCTGCCTTGGTGTTGCCGAGACAGAGAGTTGTCAATTTGTGAGAATGGTGTAAATAGCAGATCTTGCTCGGCTTTGGCAATGCCAATTCCTGTGTCCCACACCAGAAAATTAACGGTATCTGGGATACTATCGGATTGTCGCTGGTGAGAGCGATAGACTCTCATTCCCACTGACCCCGCTGGAGTGAACTTCACGGCATTGGTCAGTAGGTTAAGCAACATCTGTTTGAGGCGTCTAGGATCGGCCACGATATATTCTAGTTCTGGCTCAACTTCCATTTCTAAGCTCAGATTTTGATTCTCGACATGCTCTTGAATCAAACTAATGACGCTTTCACAAATATCATTGATAAAAATCTGCTGAGGTTCGAGTTCTAGGCGATCGGCCTCTAAGCGTGACAAATCCAAAATGTCATTAATTAAGTCGAGCAGGTGCTGTCCGCTCAGATGAATGCGCTCGATATAGTCTTTTTGCTTGGGATTAAGCTGGCCAAAAAATTCTTGCAATAGAACGTTGGAGAACCCCAAAATCGCGGTCAGAGGGGTCCGCAATTCATGGCTAGTAGTTGCAATGAATTCTTCTTTTAGCCGAGTTGTTTCAGTGAGTTGATGATTTTGAGTTTCTAAGAGTTGCCACTGTCTTCTAAAATCGCTGATGTCTCGACAGACTCCCACGACTCGCTGCACAACTCCGGCTGGATCAGCGATGGGTGTATAGATGGTTTCAAACAGTCTGGTGCCTGATGGTAGAGAAAGCTCGTGATCGACGAAAACGGGTTCTCCAGTTTTGAAGGCTTGCGCAATGAGTTGATCAAGCTCCTGCCCGGAGGAACCTAGCAGCTCTCGGTTGGTTTTACCCAAAACTTCGGGTAGCGGGTATCCCAACAAAGCGAGGCCAGCGGAATTGATGGCTATATACCGCTGCTCTTGGTCGTATTCGACAAAGATATCAATCGATTTCTCTAGAAATAAACGGAAATGCTCAGCGCTAGCGCGTTGCTCATGTTCTTGGCGATACAAATAGGCTTGGCGTAAGGCGATCGCGCATTGGTTGGCTACCTGCTCTATCAGCTTGATTTCGGCTGGCTCAAAGTGGCGGGGTTGAGTGTGGTAGACACATAAGGCTCCAATCAAACCTTGATTATCCAGGATGGGGCTAATCAGTTGGGTAATCACTGTTGAGTCAGAGTTTAACGGCTCTGAGGCAGCGCGATCGCTGCGAACCAATATGGGTAAAGGTAACTCTCGAAGGGATGCCCAGGAAACTTCATGAATACAGGCTTCGCCCGCTAAGAGCTTTTGACGGCATGGTTCTGGCCAACGTTGGATTGCAAAGCGCTGCCCGACTAAGGATTGATCTGAGGGAGGGAAGGAGTGTTCATAGCGAACTTCTAGCGATTGCTGACGGGGGTGAAACAGGCTGGCATAACAGCCATCGATCGCTAAAGTTTCGACTAAGCCTTCTACAGCGGCTTTGAGGACTTGATCTTCTGATAAGTCTTTGCGGAGGGTTTCGGTTAAGCTGCGGATGAGTTGCTCAAATTGCAGCGATCGCTCTAGAGATCGAGTGCGTTGGTTGACGTGATCTTCTAATTCTTGAGCATAGGTTTGCAACTGTTGCAGTAGGCTAGCTTGCTCTAGCGCGATCGTGACTTGGTCGGCGACCGCTTGAACTAATTGCTGCTCATCGGTCGTCCAGTTTCGCGGAGTTCGACAGTGGTGGACGACCAGCAAGCCCCACAAGGTCCGCTTTTGTGGATCTACTGTTTCCTGAATGCGTTGAATAGAAACGGCAATCATGCTGCGAGTCTGCACTTGTTTGAGCATGGCTCGATGGCAGTCTGCCAAGGGTTCTTGCTCTACATTGGCTACGCACCAAAGCTTGCCTAGACGGTATGCCTCTATATAAGGCGGAGGGATACACTCCGCTGGAAAACTTTGCCCCAGCATCGCTGGATAGCACAAGCTAACTGACTCGGCAATACAGGTGCCACTTTGATCTGGCAGCAATTGATAAGCTAAGACGCGATCTGTGTCTAGGGCCTGTTGTAGTCGGACTACGGCAAGCTGGACGATCGCTGAAAAATCAAAAGTAGTGCGAATTTGGGCCGAAATGTCACTTAATAAAGCCTCGCGTTCTCGTCGCTGTTGAATTTCTCCCGCTACACGCTGGCGATCGCTCAAGTCTGTGACAAAAATTATCAGGTAACTGTCTTCATCTGCTGGCTCACCAACTAAAGCCAGTTTCACTTCTGCCCAAATAATTGAGCCATCCCGAGAGAAAAAGCGTTTTTTTACTGTTGTTTCACTTGGCTGGCCTTGAATAATTTGTTGTAGTAAATCAAGTTCTAAGGGTAAATCTTCTGGATGGGTAATGCTACGATAATCCAGCCGTCTTAGTTCAGCTTCGCTATAACCAATCAATCGAGAAAAAGCTGAATTGGCCTTTAAAATACCACCCTCTAAACTTTCATAGAGAATGCTAATTGGCGCATTTTCTAGTAGCTGATTTATACTATCCATCGGCAGCAAAGCTAACCTGTAAAATTATTGTTTCAAGCTCTTGTTATTTTAATTCTCTGCAAAAGCAGTGGATTTAGTAAGGATGGCTTGAGAGTGGTGAAGTCCACTCATTCTAGTGTAGGAATAATTTTTTGTTCAATCAGGACTTTAATTAGTTCTTCAATAAAAAAATATATAGCTATCCTAAAGTAGTGAATGAGGGATGCGCCTAAAGGATATATCTGTCCCAAATCCTATTCATTCCCAAATTCTTGGAGACTGCTATACAAGAATAAAATGATTAATATTGTTAACTTATTTACTAAGTTAATTGGCAGGCGACAAGGTCCAGTTTTAGTATTATCTCGTACTGATTGCCACCGCAGTATATCTTTAGTTAAGCTAGAAAATATCAGTGTAAATCCAGTTGATTTCGCTAAGTTGACAGCGAAATCAAAATTAATTGCTTGCTATAACAGTCACAACCCATTTGGGATTGCTATATTACTTCGCCAGATTAAACTTAGGGTTCTCCTGGGCAGGCGAAGCCAAAATTAGTGGGGTGGAATACTACTGCGGGAAGTGAGTGGGCAACTACTGTGATGGCACAGGGACAAAATCATAACCCGTTCCCGATCGCAAGCCGGGGGCAATTTTGACCAGTTGGACCGAAGCATTGCGATCGCCAGAAGGCAGAAATCGAATGGTGCCTGAAGCGCCTGTGGTAGAGAAGTCGGCACTAGATAACGCCTGTTGGATACCTGCTCGGGTTGGGCTTTGCCTTAAGGCTGCAAAGAGTGCTTGCGTCGCATCATAAGCTAGGGCAGTCCGCCAGTTGACATCACCACCCCACAGTTTTTGAGATTCCTGGGGAAAGGGAGAAGTTGGATCAGTGTTAATATGCCACGGCACAGCCAAGACCATTTCTGCGGCGGCATCGCCCCCGATTTCTAAGGTTTTAGGGGTGTAAACATCATCACCACCTAAAACATCAAGGCGTTTGCGATTGAGCTGAACAACTTGGAGCGCTCTGTCTAGGCTATCGGTCGTAGCGGCTAACATGAGCACTTCAGCATTTTGCTTCACGGCTTGCTCAATACTTTTGGCCGCACTAAAGTTGGCCTCAGCCAGATCAAATTCTGCGGTCACTTGTCCGCCTCGCGTCAGAACCGAGCTGACAAATTCAGATTTGAGAGATTTGCTGTAGTTACTCTGAGAATTGAAGAAAACAGCAGCATTCTTTTGCTGTAACTTGCTCAGCATGTAATCTGCTAATGCTCTGGCTGCCACATAGTCGCTAGGGACAGTGCGAAAAACGTAATTGCTAAAGCCTGATAGCTTGACAGAAGTGCTGACAGGAGAAATGGCTACCAGCTCTTCAGCTTCGTAAACTGAGCCTGCTGCCAAGGAAGCGTCACTAGCAAAGTGACCCACCACCCCTAAGATTTGATTGTTTTCTACTAAGGCTGTAGCAACTCGCTTGGCAAGCTCTGGATTGTTGTCGTCATTGGCGATCGCGACCCTGAGCAATGTGCCGTTAATGCCTCCAGCCCGATTAATTTCAGTTTGCGCTTGAGCCACCCCGCGAAAAATTTCTAAAGCTCCATTTAGGTCAGTGTTCACAGGAGCTACAACCGCGATCGCATAGCTTTTGCGCTGACCAATGCGAGCATTATTCAGAAAAATTAAAGTCTCGGGGTCATTGCGCTGCTCTTTCAAAGCCGCCGTAAAACTACCAATTGCTTGGTCATAGCTTTCCTGAGCAAGGGCTTTCATGCCGTTCTCTTTGCGGAGGCTGGGTGCTCCTGGGCTCAGCGTCTGTTCCCCAAAACTAATGATGGGCTGCTGGGAATCCAGTTTGGCATCAGGAGACTCACCCGCTTTAGGATCGAGCAGCGTGCTGATGCCAGAACCAGGGGTCCGATGCGTCATCCACCAAGCACCAGCCCCTAGAAGACCAAGAGTGATTAACAATGAGGCAGCAAGAACGGCAGTTTCATTTTTGGGTGACATAGCGGCTTAGCGAATTCTGACAAAACCTGCTCTAGCAATTAGATTTTGGCCTTCTTCTGTCAATAAAAAATTGGCATAAGCCTCGCCTGCTTTTTCTTCAGCTTGACCATTTTGTTGAATCACCACGTACAAATTTCGGATCAAAGGATACTGTCCCTGTTGAAATCCATCTGTGTTCAGCCGATTTCTCTGAGCGGGGCATTGCGAGGGGGCAACCAGCGGCTCTTGATAGGGAGCGATGAAGCTGCTGCCCTGACGAGACAAAGGTAAAGGCTTAATTGTGCATTGGGGCACTACTTCGGGAGCGGAAGCAAAGTACACTCCCCCAGGATCTTCCGCCAACTTGCGAATCGCTTGTGTGGTCGTAGAAACAAATTCTACAGTAGGGCCGAACGTTTGCCCTCCCAACACATCTTCGACAAACAGTTCAACTGTACCACCTGAGTTCGTGGGGCGGGTGTATGGTGTGATACTAAGGTTAGGGCCTCCCACCTGATTCCAATTGGTAGTTTGGCCTGTGTAAATGGCTTTGAGTTGCGCCAGTGTTAGCCCTGGCAAGTTGAGTCCTGGATTCACCGCAACGGCAATCCCATCGATCGCAACTGGGATCTGCTTGAGTTCTTTCCCTTGTTGCTCTGCCTTATTTGCCTCCGATTCCAAAATCGGTCGAGAAGACTGAGCAAAGGCCAAGCGATCGTTGATTAACATGCGAATGCCACTACCTGAACTGGCCGAGCCTGAATCAGGTCCCAAGTAGCGCAGTTGAAATTCAGGTCTGGCTGCTTGAACTGCGGAGTCAACGGTTAAACGCAGAGGAGCCCACGAAGTGCTGCCCCCGTACTTAAAGGACCCAGAGGGTATATTTTGAACGTCTGCAAAGCCTTGAAGTTTGCTTCCTGGCTGGCTAGCAACGGCTGGTGGCAAATCACTACGTGAGTCAGATTTCTTTTGTGACGTTGGCTGTAGCAACCCACCTAATGGAGCGCCAGAGCGTCTCATGAGCCACACAGTACCCCCACCGACTAAACCAAGGGTAATTAAAAGCGCCAAGACGAGTGTAGCCGTTTCATTTTTCTGAGCCATGAATCCTGCCTACAGAAAACGAGACAATAGGGTGTAAACCAGACGAAATAGAGCGGCCACTGCGATCGCGATCAGCCCAGCAAAGGTCGCCACAATTAAAATGTTGGGGAAGAATGTCAGCGTCCAGAACCCCCTAAGCAGATACATTAGAGCCAGCGTAATTCCGGTAATAATCACCAGATCCACCTTTTCGATCACGCGCCGAGATTGAGCCCACACCAAAGCACTCAGCACAACTAGGGAGACTCCTGCCCCGATCCAAAGCGGTTGGAACAAGCTCGTAAGCGCGATCGCAATTAGTCCTCCCTCAAACCCTGTAAATGCCGCGCCACCTAGTAGTTCCAGCGTGGAGAAGCGAGGCCGAGTCATCGGGGGTGGGGCAGGAGGACTAACAACAGGTGGTGGCGGGGGAGTTGGGGAAGTGGAAACTGGAACAGGCGGTGGGGGAGTTGCTGCGGTACCTAGGGAAACAGGCGGCGGGGGAGAAGCTGACGGGGTAGCCCCTGGTGCCAGTGCTGCCGTCACCTCGGCTACAGATTGGAAGCGCTGGCTTGGTGTGGCTAAGAGCATCCGATCTAAAACATCAGCCAGGCGATCGCTAAGCGTTACCTGCGATCGCCAATTCCAAGAATTGCTGTAAGAGTCAAAGAGATCACCGGTTTCTTTGCCTGTCAATAAATGAATACAAGTGACCGCAAGGGCGTATAAATCTGTAGCGGGGTAGACTTGGCCGCCGGAGGTTTGTTCGGGTGGGGCATAGCCAGTGGAGTAGATTCCAGTTGAGGATTTTGAGGAAGCGCCTGCCGCCTTCTTAACCGCGCCAAAGTCTAGCAAATAAATACGACCATTGCGGTGCCTCATGATGTTGGAGGGTTTAATGTCGCGATGGATGGAATGATTGTCATGCACAAACCGCAAAATCTTCAGTACTTCCACCAAAACTTCCACCACCTCATCCTGGGAAAGCTGCCCCTTCTGAGCTAGCTCCTCCTCCATATTCTGGCCGTCTATAAACTCCTGCACCAAGTAGAAAAATTCGTCTTGCTTATTAGAAGTGCGGCTCGGCACCGTCAAGGAGAAAAAAGCAAATAGATCAGGAATCTGGGGGTGGTTGTTGCCTAGTTGCTCTAGAACTTCGGCCTCACGCTCAAAAAGATTTTTAGCTACTTCAATCTGATCAGCACTCAAGTCACCTGACGGCTGGAACTGCTTAACCACACATTGGCGCATTGCTGGGGTGTAGCGATCGCGAGCCAGAAATGCAGCCCCGAAGCCACCTTTGCCTAAGAGCTTCAGTGGCAAGTAGCGACCCAGCAAAATTAAAGACATGCCACAAGTGGTGCAATACTTTTGTGGCACTGTTTTCAAAACTTGGGTGTTATCTAAATCAGCAAACGAATTTTGCGGTCTTAGGCAGCCTGGACGGGTGCAGTAAAGATCCATGAGCTTTCAGGTGATGGCAATTGGGCTAATCCATACCACTAGAGCTAGGAACCACGGTTGTCAAAGCAGGTGATCCTAAAAGTTCAGCCTCGTGCTGCTTCATAGCCTGAGTTGGGTTGCTGAATCGAGGCAAAACCTCATTGAGAAACGCTTCAGCGGCTTTCGAGCGGTAACGATTGGGATTGAGAATGACAGAGAGCATCCGTTGAACGACGACCTCATCAATCCTGGCTCGATGCAGGACTCCCATCTGAAGTTCTTTCTCGATGGCAGAAACTGAGACGAAGGCAGCTCCTAAGCCCGACTGCACCGCATTTTTAATCGCTTCTATCGAATTGAGTTCCATCTCAATTTTGAGTCGACGAGTTTCAATGCCACACCGCGTTAAAACTTGATCAATCACCTTGCGAATCGTGGATTGCGAGTCTAAGGCAATAAATTGCAGTTTATAAAGGTCTTCTTTTTGAATTGTGCTCACCCTAGCAAAAGGGTGAAACACAGGTAAGATAAGTGCGAGTTCGTCTTCAGCGTAGGGAATAATTTCTAATGAATCTTGCAGTTCAGGAGGAACCTCACCTCCAATGATCGCTAGGTCAATTTGTCCATTCGCTACACTCCAGGAGGTTCGACGGGTGGAATGAACATGCAACTGCACCGAGACATCAGGGTATTGTTGCCGAAATAATCCAATCATGCGGGGAAGTAGGTAAGTTCCCGTTGTCTGACTCGCGCCAATAATTAGGGTGCCACCTTGAAGATTTTGCAGATCTTCGATCGCGCGACAGGTTTCTTGACACAGCGTTAAGATTTTTTCCCCATAACTGAGGAGTAGGTGACCTGCTTCGGTCAGTTGAGCCCGACGACCACCACGATCGAACAACGGCACATCAAGTTGCCGCTCTAGATTCTGCACCTGCAAGCTGACGGCGGGTTGAGAGACATATAAGCTGTCAGCGGCTCGCTTAAAACTTCCCTCAGCGGCGATCGCTTTGAGAATACGGAGTTGGTCCAAGGTAAAAGGAAGGTCAGACATAACGGCTAAACCTGCGAAAAAGGAGCCTAGTAGCACCAAGTCAATGAACAGAAATTAACAGAATTTACAGAATTTAGGGAAATGTAAAATTTGCGACGGTGGGTGCATGTATTGTATGGATTCTAGGATGATGCTAGTTAGGCAATCGGAAACCAAATTTCTTCCCCACACTACTTTGTGGCACAAATTAAACCGGATCCATTGCAGCGAAATTGAAAATAAATGAAACTTAGCGTTTGAAGCATTTATGAAGCGGGAGGTTGTCCGGGACTTTCTGAATTTACCAGGAATTGCGGGTGTTGCCCTAATGGATGGGCGATCGCGCCCCTACTTCTGTGGCGTCGATCAAACATTAAACTTTCAACAGAAAGAAGCACTCGCTCAAGGAATTCGGCAAGTAGTTGAAACGACCCCAGATGGATTTGAATCTTTCGTCTTTCAATTCACGGGGCACCAAGTTTTCATCTATAAACTTGAGCACGGCATTATTTTGTTGGTGTTAGCACGCTCACAGCTAATTTATGCAGACTATTTAGAAGCGATCGTCAACCTCAAAGCCGCTCTGCAAGAAGACATCACTACCGCGATCGCAACTTTCCGCTTATTAGCCAGCGATGTCACCATGTCAGGCCACAACTACTGGAAACAGAGGATTGATGGCAACCCCACCAGCACTCTAGACTCCAGCCTAACCACAGGTGCTCGCTCTTTTAGTCGCGACTCATCCGCTGCTATCAATCCATCCCTTTCAGGCTTAGAGCCTGCTGTTACACCCTTAAATGGTAAACAAAGTTCATCTACACCCCCGCAGACTCCACCTCCGGTTGGTCTAGAGTCCCATGCCCCTAGTTATGCCCCTGTAGACCTGAAGGAGCTACTGACAACACTCAATCACCTGAGCCAGTTCACCACTCAGTATCTTGGTACGGCAGTGATCACGAACTACTGGAAGTCTAGTCGTCCGGATTTGGATTGGTTGCATAACTTCCAGGTCGATCGCTCAGCTCAGCTCACCTTTTCTAGCCCACTGGCTCAAGGCACCAACCAACCAATTACGACTGAACAACAGCAATGGATTCAGCAGTGGGTGGTTGCGTTCATCAAACGGTGTTCTCAAGTTATTCGTGACTTTCCCACCATTGTTGAGCAAAGAGCCTTAAATGACCGCCAAAAACAAATCTTATTACAGCAATCTCCATAAGTTTTTCTACAGCATTCGGTGTTAAAAATATGGCTAAAATTGTTCGACTAGAACCGATCGCCCAGCAAACTTCGGTTGAAACCAACGGCAGTCTGCTCTCAATTTTGATCAACAAAGACTTAGACGTGCTCAAAGAATGCGGTGGGCGAGGCATGTGTGCCACCTGTCACGTTTATGTGAGCCAGGGAATGGACTCCCTCTCCCCCATGAACCGCCGGGAGCAGCGGACTTTAGAAATCATTACTACATGCAAACCTAACTCCCGCCTCGCTTGCCAATCGCGAGTGTTGGGCAATGGTGTGGTGGTGGAGTTACCACCTGGTATGTATATCAATTCGTTACAGGATATTGAGGCGCTAATCGGGCGACGAGCCGAGCAAGATTTACTCCACCCGATTACAGGCCAAGTCCTAGTTGAAGTCGGAAAATTGATTACTCGTTCTATGCTGAAGCAACTAGAAGACACGAGTTTCAAAGTCGGAGAATATTTCCCTCATACCACTGATGTTTAAGGGCTGTTCTAAGGGGAGTGAATCCGATCTTCAACTTAGTGACTCTATTGATCTAGCTTTTTTGCCTTAGCTTTTCCTCGCTTTAGCGCATGGGTTGAGGTTGGTTGTGTTCCTAATCTTCAAACCTGGGGCATTATTAAGAGAACTTAAGCCTTTGGCCAACGCTCCACACCCATGCTGAGTCAAATTCAATATCTGAGCCAAGCAGTAGATGGTCGATATGCCACGGATGAAGAGCTACAGTTCATCAGTGACTATCTTCAGTCTTTTAATCTTCGCCTGAGTGCTTATGCCAGACTCCAAGTAGCTGAGGCTACCATTGTTCAACAGGTACAAACCAAGCTGCGATCGCTCGACCCCGCATTGCTTCAAAATGGCTCGGAAGATGTAACTGGGAAATGGCGACGAGATACCATCCGAGTATTGCGTTACTCTGCGATCGCGATGTTGCTCAATGATGCCGATTGGCTACGCGATCGCCTACTGTATTGGATGCAAACAGTGATGAAAGCGTTTGGAGCCCAACGGAGTTGCGATGCCACCTATCAGATCATGCAAGAGGTGGTGCAGCAACACTTAACTCCTCCAGAAGCCCGTCTGTTTTGTCCCATCCTAGAGCTAAATCGTGCTTTGCTAGGGGGCTCGCCGGATTCTTAGGTGAGAAGCACAACTCTGACAAACTAGGCTGGTTTCCCAATGATTTAGGGCTGCTATAGATTTATAACTGTTAGATTTATAGTATTTAGGGAATATTGATCAGTGAGGAAGCTGGGATTTTCCCGGACCGTTGCAGACTGTTTCAGATTGGAATGCTCCGTGGGTGATCCTAAGAGACTAAGCATTGTAAAGACCCAACAACCTCTAGTTTCGCCAGCCCTTAAAATAGGAACGCAGTTTTGTTAAACATCAGCCTGCCGCATTGCTCTAGCCATTTTTGCGGATCAGTGAGCTGAGTGAGAGCGCAAATTAAAACCCTTACGTTTGTTTCTATTTCAGTCCATTTGCACTTTGCCAAGAGCATCCTATGGTGATCGCAGCTAACAGCTCCCAAACCCTTAAAAACAAAATTGCTAAGAAGCATAATCACTACGGCTTCAAAGACTTCTTTCAGTTTGATCCTGATCGCGGCACGATCGTAGATTGGAACGGTAGCCAAAATCTTCTGACCAGTGAAGACTTTATTATTGGCTTGGTCGAAGGTTTGGAAGAGGAAGTAGGTGATGCTTCTGCCGCCATCATGTACACCATTGGTTGTGAGTGGGGGCAGAAAGATTCTTTTTTCTTTGAAAAATGGTTTGAAAAAGAGTTTGAACGCAACATGCGCCAAACTAACTTATTGTTCCTTCTAGAAACTTGGTGGTGGCCTTTTACCTCTCAGGGTTGGGGGCGTTGGGAAGTAGACTTGGGCGATCGCAAACAGGGATTTATGTTCATCAACCTGTTTGACTCAGCCGTCGCTCGCTCCCTAGGGGACGTTGGCAAGCCTGTTTGTTATTTGTACGCAGGCTTATTTGCGGGCTTCTTTACAGAAATGGTGAAAAAGCAACTGAGCTGCATTGAAATTCAGTGCTACTCAATGGGCGAGACCTACTGCAAGTTTTTGTTGGGTGGACAAGATCGCATTGATGCAGCTGCCTTCTGGCTCAATGAAGGTGCTACAGCACGAGATATTGAGAAGCGTCTACGTTTGGGAGATAGATTGGGATGACTGCTATCACTGTTGCTCCACCCAATGGCACTAAACCTGAAACCCAATCCAAGAGTTGGTTGCAGTCCTCAGTTCAAGCTTTTTTTACAGGTTTTAATTGGGAAGATCAGTCAGCTGAAGTGCAAGAGCTGAAACTTCAGGGATTACAAGGAACCAACACTCCTTTGAGCTTGACTCTGAGTGTGAACCAATTCTTTGGTGCCATCAACTGGGAAGGTGTGGCGGCAGCGGCTCCTGTAGCAGTTTTAGCTCCCACATCGCAACCCGTATCGGTAGCGAATGACTTGACCCTGGATGATTTCTCTAGCCTTTTCTAGGCTACCGCTTTTAGCTTGTCCCTTTGGCTTGTCATGGTTAGCTTGGCTTGCCACTCTCAGCTCGCTTTTAGGTGAGCGCTTTCTTGCAACCTCTCTAAATCTGGCCTGTAATTATGCACCAACAAATTGAATCGCTTTTCGATGAAGCTGAGAGTCGTTACTTAAAACCTGAAGAACTAGGTGTCTTGAGCCAGTATGTGGACTCTTTGCCTCAACGACTAGAAGCCTATCGGCATCTGCGGGATCAGGAATTGGACGTGATGCAACAGGTTGCTAATCAATTGCAGGCAGCGCTGCCCCAGGAAGAAACAGAGACTCTAGAGCGGAGCATCAAGCATGCTTTGCTGCTGCTGCGTTACTGTGCCATGTCGATGTTGCTTAATGACAATTCTTTCGTGCAGAATCGCCTGCTGAGTTGGCTGACTCGCACGGTCCAAACCTATAATACGCAAACGGTTGACATGACGTTGTATCGGTTCCTAAATCAGCGTTTAAGCCAAGTTCTCACTCCCCAGCAGTTGAACTTGTTGAAACCGCCGCTAGCGTTGGCTCAAAATACGTTACTAAACCAGGTTAAGGCTTAAAGTTTTGGGATAGCCTGAAGCGATCGCAATTCTCTTCAACTTCGACAAACTTCTAGCCATTCGTCACCGAATTTCTTTAGAGCAGTTTTTATGATTTCTGTTGCTGATCTACTGATTGATAATCGTATTCCTGGCAATTATTTTGCGACCGATGCTTATGTTCAGGGCGACCTGGAATTGGGCCTGCTGGAAAACCGTCGGGGCGATCGCTTATTGGCCTTGCCTGAGACTCTGATTCAAGGCATTTATGCGGGCCTAGATAAAGAAACAGGCCAAGCAACTCGTTTAGTTTTAATGAACTGTGGTCGCTGGTGGGGGAAAAACTTTTATGCTCGCTTTTGCGAAGAGCTAAACGACTATTACGGCACTGCCTTAGCCGACATGGCAATGGTTGAGTTTTTGCAATCTCTACAGCAATGCTGGCTGACTCACGGTTGGGGCAAAATTGATTTAGATCAATCCCATCAAAACCGAGGATTTTTGGTGGTAGAGATCGTGAATTCTCCCTTTGCTCAGCATGCTCCTAAACTCAATCGTCCGGTCTGCTTTTTAGAAGCTGGAATTCTCAGCTCGTTCTTCAGCCAGCTAACCAATAAGGACCTTTACTGTGTGCAGACGACCTGTGAATCAATGGGCGCTGATCGCAATCGTTTTATCTTAGGCTTAGCCAAGCGGCTGGAGCCAGCAGAAGCTATGGTAGAGAATCAGCTAGACCATGAAGCGATTATGCAAAAACTTTGCGCTTAAATTGGCTTAACTTGTGTCAAATCGGTTAGCCCGTCCCGATCCACCTGCTTCCCAACCCCTAAAACGCTCCAAGTACCGATTGCTTGGGTTGGTAGGTCAGGGGCAATTTGGTCGTGTCTTTTGCGCCAGTCATCGTAAAACAGGTCGTTTGGTTGCGCTCAAAGAGCTAGATCATCAACGCTTTCCTACGCATAAATTCCTCCGCGAGTTGCGTTTTCTGCTGAGCTTACAGCATGCCAACATTGTGACCTGCCAAGCTTTGGAGCATACTCGTCGCGGTCGCTACCTAGTCATGGATTATTGCGAGGGTGGCACACTACGCAGCTTAATGGAAGGGTCGGCACCCCTAACTTTGGCCCAAGGTCTAAAGCTGATGCTAGATATTCTGGCGGGGCTATCTCATGCCCATCAGCGCAGCATTGTGCATTGTGATATTAAGCCAGAAAACATTTTACTCAATACCCAACCTCGCGGCTGGACGGCAAGGATCTCAGATTTTGGCATTGCTCGCTTAAGTCGAGAACTCGCTCAAGAAGCGGGGAATACGGGTTCGCCTGCCTATATGGCTCCTGAGCGCTTCTATGGGCAGTACTTTCTCTCTTCTGATCTCTACGCATTGGGTATTTTATTTTTCGAGCTGCTGCTCGGTTATCGCCCTTTTTCTGGCTCGCCTGTGGAGTTGATGTCGGCTCATTTGAACTCACCCGTCAATATTCCAGAGGTTGTCCCAGCCGAACTTAGTCAAGTCGTGCTGACTGCGCTACAAAAACTGCCAGCTCGACGCTTCCAGACGGCTGAAGAAATGTTGGCTGCTACTCAGTTGGCTGTGGAAGAACTAGGTGCTAGGTTGCCGCTAGAGTCGATTCACTTGCCGCTCGTGCCCTCTCCTCACTCCTCAACGCCCCAATGCGCCTTTCATAGCGTAGAGCAGGAGCCTTTAATCGCTTCGATGGCTAGCTTGGCAGTGATAGCTTCTTCCGCAGGCCAATGGCTTTATCGCAGCACAAACCTCGCTTGTAATGGAGAGATTATTGCTGATCAGTTGATGGCTTCTCCAACCATCCCTCTAGCCATTCGGAAACAACGGGTGGATGCGATCGCAGTTCCGGAGAGGATTCAGGCTTTGGTGGCTCGTCCGCAGGGCTGTTTTGCGATCGCGTCTCGCTCGATTTATCTGTTGCCCTTAGATCAGGCGATTCCTGTTGCTAGTAATGATGGACGGCTCTTAACTCGACCACTGGTGCAGCTTGATTCAGAATTTGTGGCTACTGTCGCACCCCAAGGCCATTGGTTGGCAACAGCGGCTCATCGACCTGAGGCGACGGCGACAGCAATCACGATTTGGCGTCATCAATTTAGCCAACCAGACCAACAATTTGTCGCTCAAGCGGCGATCGCGCATCAATCCGCTAGTTCCTGCCAAATCCTGGCATTAGATTCGCGACATCTTGCGGTGATCTCTACCCTAGGTAACAACTCCACAGAAAGCTTCTCCACAGGCGTACTCTCTAGCAGTAGCAAGCCATTAAGTGGAAGCGGCCAATCTGGTTTGTCTCCTGGAACCTTAATTGTCGGTTACACCCGACGGGGACAGCGGTTGGGCTCTTGGTTACTGCCTTTGGCGGTTGACTCACTCATTTCGAGTGCGATTCCCTACCGCGTCTTGGGAAAAGAGGCAGGTTGTACAGACTCAATGGTGCTAATCGATCTCAAGCCGCTGCGAGTACGGCGAATTAGAGTCAACCTAGAGCCAGCCATATTTGTTGCTACAGCTTGGGGTTATGTGTTGGCCGATCGCCAGGGACAACTAGTTTTATTAGACGAAGAAGGCCAACAATTAGGTCAAATCGCTGCCCCCACCGTTACTTCTGCGGATTCCCCCACGTTAGCTACAGCGATCGCTACTTTTAGCAATTTTGGAGTTTTGCTGGCGACCTGGCAGCAAGCGACTCAGCAAGGGCACATTCATACGATTGACTTGAGAGAGTTTGACCTAGATTTGATGTTTTAGCAGTTAAGGGGCACGGCTATAGAGGCGCAAGGTTAGAGCGTAAGTTAGTTGGCAAAAAACGATACCCTGTAACCTAGTAACTAAATTTGCTCTCTCCAACTTTAGAATGTCCTACGATTGGTTGACCTCTAGCCACCTGATTATGCTGGGGCTGCTCTTGGGATTTGCGATCGCCCATAGTGGTTTAGCAGCCCTGCGATCCCGTGGCGAGAAATTGATTGGCCCTCGCCTCTATCGAGTTTTATTTGCGTTGGTGAGTTTGCCCTTCGCCTCAGTGCTGATTATTTACTTCTTTAATCATCGCTACGACGGTTTACAGCTATGGCAAGTGCAAGGCGTGCCTGGAGTCAAGGAAACGGTTTGGATTCTCTCGGCTATTTCCTTTTTGTTTCTTTATCCAGCGACGTTTAACTTGTTGGAAGTCGCGGCCATCCAAAAACCTCAAGTCCATTTGTTTGAGACGGGGATCATGCGGGTAACCCGCCATCCGCAAATGGTAGGGCAGCTAATTTGGTGTGTTGCTCATACGCTTTGGCTTGGGACTACCTTTACTCTCCTAACCTCGGTTGGGCTAATGGCGCATCATCTCTTTGCCGTGTGGCATGGCGATCGCCGTCTCCAAGCGCGCTATGGTGAATCTTTTGAAACCCTAAAATCCCGCACTTCCGTAATTCCTTTTTTAGCGGTCTGGCAAGGTCATCAAACCCTTAGTTGGCGGGAGTTTATGCGTCCTGCTTATGTAGGAGTAGCAGGATTTGTCCTAATTTTTTGGTGGGCACATCCACTTTTAATGCGTGCCACGGGGAGCGTAGGCTGGTAGCATGATCCCAAACGAGATCAAATAACAAACCTTGAGGGATCATGCAATTGTCTGTGAATGAGCGGACGTTTAAACAAGAGGTTTTAGAATCTCCAACTCCCGTTTTAGTAAATTTTGGGGCTCCTTGGTGTGGTCTTTGCCGCATGATTAATCCTCTGCTCAGCCACTTCCAGGCGGAGTGGGGTGAGCAAGTGAAGTTGGTGGGGATCAACGCAGACGAAAGCCTCAAGCTATCTAGCACCTATCGACTCACTACCTTGCCGACCCTACTTTGGTTTGAAGGGGGCAAGGTGCTGCATCGGATTGACAGCTTTCATGGTCGTGACGACCTACGGCTGGCTCTAGAGAAAATTGCGCTGAGCCGAACCCTCTCTGCCAGTAAATTGCCGACTTCTTCATAACAACAAACCTTTGATACAGACTTAAACAGACTTAATTGGTAATATCAACAATTGCAAAAGCGCGTATAACAATCCAACGAGTCACATTAACTCAATTATTTTTTTCAAGTTAATTCTTTGCGTCAATCCCCATTCAGGATGCTTGAATGGGGAAATTTATGCTGAGATGAAAACTGGGAATACTGACGGCACCTTGACTGTTTTGCATTTAAGGCCGTAGATGTAGTCCAAAACATCTACTGTTAATTCTTGGCTAAGCCCTGCTTCAAGCTAAAGACGTTGATTTCTACTTGACAGTCTCCGTCCCAAGTGTATGCCAGAATGTTAAGGGCTTTGCCAACATAGAGTAGGTAGAAAAACTAAAGTAGGCGCGAGTGATGGAACCGATATATCAGTATGCCTGGCTGATTCCAGTGCTACCGCTGCTAGGCGCGATGATAGTGGGCCTAGGGCTAATCTCTTACGGAGAAACCACAGCCCGTCTGCGACGTGTCAGCGCAGTCTTCATCGTGTCGCTGATTGGAGCGGCAATGGTGCACTCCTTTGCGTTGCTTTGGAGTCAGTGGCAAGGACACGAAACTTATACCCAAATGATTGATTGGGCGGCGGCTGGAAACTTCCAGTTGGCGATGGGCTATACCATTGACCACTTAACAGCATTAATGCTGGTGATTGTGACAACGGTTGCCTTTTTGGTCATGGTCTACACCGATGGCTATATGGCTCATGACCCAGGATATGTGCGCTTCTACGCCTACCTGAGTTTGTTCAGCTCCTCTATGTTGGGTCTGGTCATTAGTCCAAATTTGGTGCAGGTCTACATTTTTTGGGAGCTGGTAGGGATGTGCTCCTACCTGCTGATCGGCTTTTGGTACGATCGCAAAGCTGCTGCCGATGCTTGCCAAAAAGCTTTTGTCACCAACCGAGTCGGTGACTTTGGTTTGTTGTTAGGAATTTTGGGCTTATTCTGGGCCACCAATAGCTTCGAGTTTGATGTGATTGGCGATCGCCTGCATGAACTCACGGCTTCTGGATCTTTGAGTGCAGGGCTAGCTGCTTTATTTGCGGTTTTAGTCTTTTTAGGACCAGTCGCGAAATCGGCTCAGTTTCCGCTGCATGTTTGGCTACCCGACGCGATGGAAGGCCCGACTCCCATTTCTGCCCTGATTCACGCGGCAACGATGGTGGCAGCGGGTGTATTCCTGATTGCTCGGATGTTTCCAGTGTTTGAGGGCATCCCCCTCGTGATGGACGTGATTGCCTGGACAGGAGCCTTCACAGCGTTCCTGGGAGCCACGATCGCAATTACCCAAAACGATATTAAAAAAGGTCTAGCTTACTCCACCATGTCCCAGTTGGGTTACATGGTGATGGCGATGGGAGCAGGGGCTTACACAGCAGGGCTGTTCCACCTAATGACTCATGCCTACTTTAAGGCGATGTTGTTCTTGGGTTCTGGCTCTGTGATTCATGGCATGGAAGCCGTGGTAGGCCATGATCCAGCTTACGCTCAGGATATGCGGTTGATGGGTGGTCTGCGGAAGTATATGCCGATCACAGGTTTAACTTTCCTCATTGGCACTCTGGCTATCTCTGGAATTCCCCCTTTTGCGGGTTTCTGGTCTAAAGATGAGATTTTGGGAGCTGCCTTTGCGGCTAACCCTGCTTTGTGGGCCGTCGGCTGGTTAACTGCTGGGATCACTGCCTTCTACATGTTCCGCATGTACTTCTCAACCTTTGAAGGCCCATTCCGGGGTGCAGACTCTGACATTCGCCAGAAAATTCGGATTGAAACACTGCAAGCTCGTGGTTTAGCGTTTGGTCCTGGTGCGATGAATCCTCAAGAGCTAACTCTAGGAGAAGCTGAGGATCATGAAGTGCATAGTGGGGACGAGCACGAGCATAGTGGCTCTCCCCATGAATCGCCGATCACCATGACGCTGCCGCTGTTGGTGTTGGCAGTGCCTTCGATGCTGATTGGTTTGATAGGGACTCCATTCAACAACTACTTTGAAGCGTTCATTCACCCACCCACGGAAGCGGCGCATGAGGTGATGGAGGCGGCAGAAGCTTTTAATTTGAATGAGTTTCTGGTGTTGGCAGGCGGCTCCGTTGGTGTTTCTCTGATTGGGATCACGCTGGCTTCGCTGATGTATCTGCGGCACCAAATTGATCCAGGGGCGATCGCGGCTAAGATTCCTTCCTTCTACAAACTTTCCAAAAACAAGTGGTACTTTGACGAAATCTACGACGCGGTCTTCATCCAAGGAAGTCGTCGTCTGGCTCGTCAAGTGCTAGAGGTAGACGTGCGGATTGTAGACGGGGTTGTGAACCTAGCTGGATTCGTTACCTTAATTACAGGCGAAGGTCTGAAATATCTAGAGAATGGTCGAGCGCAGTTCTACGCCTTGATTGTGTTTGGGGCGGTGCTGGGCTTGGTAATTCTCTCTGGCATTACCTAAAACGACAGGGGCGGGATGGTCCCGCCCTTTGCGGTTTAAAACTGAGTTTTGATTGATTGTGATTTGAAGCTGTTATGGATTTGACACATTTTCCTTGGCTCAGTACGAGCATTTTGTTTCCGATCGCGGCAGCTTTGCTCTTGCCCATCATTCCAGATAAGGATGGTCGCACCGTCCGCTGGTATGCCCTAATTGTGGGGTTGCTCGATTTTGCCCTACTGGTTTACGCTTTTTATACGCAATACGACTTCTCCAACCCGGGCTTGCAACTGGTGGAGAGCTATTCCTGGGTGCCGCAACTAGACCTGAAATGGTCGGTGGGCGCTGATGGCCTCTCCATGCCACTGATTTTGCTCACAGGCTTTATTACGACGTTGGCAACTTTGGCAGCTTGGCCTGTCACCTTGAAGCCAAAACTGTTTTACTTCCTGTTGCTAGCGATGTACGGTGGTCAGATTGCGGTGTTTGCTGTACAGGATATGCTGCTGTTCTTCCTGGTCTGGGAGCTGGAGCTGATCCCGGTTTACCTGCTGCTGGCGATTTGGGGTGGCAAAAAGCGCCTCTATGCCGCGACCAAGTTTATCCTTTATACGGCTGGGGGATCGCTGTTCATTTTGGTGGCAGCGTTGGCGATGGCCTTCTACGGCGATACGGTCACGTTTGACATGCGGGCGCTGATGGATAAACATCTGCCTGTCAACTTGCAATTCTGGCTGTATGCCGCATTCTTGATTGCTTACGCGGTGAAGCTGCCGATCTTCCCCTTGCATACTTGGCTACCCGATGCCCACGGGGAGGCGACGGCTCCAGTCCACATGTTGCTGGCGGGAATTCTGCTGAAGATGGGCGGTTATGCCCTGATTCGGATGAATGCTGAAATGTTGCCTGATGCCCACGCCTACTTCGCCCCGATCTTGGTGGTGTTAGGGGTGGTGAACATCATCTACGCAGCGCTGACCTCGTTTGCCCAGCGCAACTTGAAGCGAAAAATTGCCTATTCCTCGATTTCGCACATGGGCTTTGTGCTGATTGGGATCGGCTCTTTCACCGATTTGGGCTTGAGTGGCGCGGTGCTGCAAATGGTCTCCCACGGTCTGATTGGAGCCAGTCTCTTCTTCTTAGTGGGGGCTACTTACGATCGCACCCATACGCTGATTTTGGATGAGATGGGTGGTGTGGGTAAACAAATGCCCAAAATTTTCTCAATGTTTACCACTTGCTCATTAGCTTCCTTGGCTTTGCCTGGGATGAGTGGATTTGTGGCTGAGTTAATGGTGTTTGTCGGCTTCTCTACCAGTGATGCTTACAGCTCCACCTTTAAGGTGATCATTGTCTTCTTAGCCGCGATCGGGGTAATTCTGACTCCGATTTACCTACTCTCGATGCTGCGAGAAATCTTCTTTGGGCCAGAAAACAAGGAACTCACGTCTCACGAAACGTTGATTGATGCTGAGCCGCGTGAAGTGTTCATCGTGGCTTGCTTGCTGATCCCTATTATCGGGATTGGTTTCTACCCCAAGCTGTTGACACAGGTTTACGACGCTAAAACCCAACAACTCACGGCTCGCTTGCGTGATTCTGTGTTTACGGTGGCTCAAAGGCCACAATCAACCACAGCTTCGGCGCTACCTTCGTTCTTACCACTGGGGATCAAAGCGCAATCGCTCCAAGCTCCGACGCTGGGCGATCGCTAACCCTTAGCTCATTTTCTAATTCATTCGCTAAAACTTTTGCTAAGCCTCAGCTCCCCGCTGGGGTTTTTTGTTGGGCGATCGCTTTGGGAGTAGTTGGGCTCCAACAATAGAATTGAACCTGGAATGACTCCACGAAATTTCCGTAAATGTGTGGTTGCTTTTGTATCTGATGATGCAAGCTTTACGATGTCAGGGCCTTGATGAATTTGATGACCAGTGGGATTTTCGATGAAAACTTTTACCTTTCGCAAAATCCAGATGTAGCGGCAGCAGTCGCACAGGGTGTGCTTCCTAATGGACTAGAACATTTTTTACAATTTGGAGCCTCTGAGGGCAGAGATGCAAGTGCCTCATTTAAAGGGCTCTTTAACGAAGTGGTCTATCTTGCCCAGAATCCAGATGTAGCGGCAGCAGTCGCACAGGGCGTATTTCGGAACGGGTTAGAGCATTTTCTACAATTTGGGATTGATGAAGGGCGGAATCCTAGCGGGTTGTTCAATAACAACTTCTACCTTTCGCAAAATCCAGATGTAGCAGTAGCAGTCGCACAGGGCGTATTTCGGAACGGGTTAGAGCATTTTCTACAATTTGGGATTGATGAAGGGCGGAATCCTAGTGGGTTGTTCAACAACAACTTCTACCTTTCGCAAAATCCAGATGTAGCGGCAGCAGTTGCACAGGGTGTATTTCCTAACGCTTTCGAACACTTCTCTAACTTTGGGCAAGCTGAAGGGCGTGACGGCTCACCCACTGGCTTTAATATTCGCTTTGATTATCGCTTCGATACAAATGGCTTTTTTGCTGACCCTGCCCGAAGAGCGGCTTTAGAAACAGCAGCTAACGTCTGGGAATCTCTCATTCAGGATGAATTTTCTAATGTGCCTGCTGGCATTGACTTGCAGGTGCAAAACCCTCAAACAGGAGAAAGTGAAACTGTTTTTATAGATTCCGAAATTGACGATTTACTAATTTTTGTGGGTGCTAAACCTTTGGGCAGTAATGGTCCTAAGCGCATCCTTGCAGAAGCTGATGTGGGAGACAATTTAACTTTTAGCAATGTCTTCCATGTTCGAACCAATGCTCCTAATGCTTCTAATTTTGAACCTTGGGTAGGCCATATTTCATTTGATCCTTTTATTTCTTGGTTTTACGACTCGACACCTAATTCATCTACAGATATCCCAGATTTTTCTGTAGATTTTATTAGCCTTGCTATGCATGAGATTCAACATGTTTTGGGAATTGGTACAAGCTCTATCTTTGAGGAAATAGGAGCCGGAGGATTTTTTGATGGCCCTAATTCCTTAATGGTTAACAATGGTGCTCCAATCCCTCTTGATAGTGTTTTGGCGCACCCAGACCAGAGTTTCGTTGTTGATGGTCGCTCTCCTGTCATCTCTCCCACTTACACGTCGGGGCGGGAGGTTCCAACTAGAGCTGATTTGGCAATATTGGCAGATATTGGTTATCAAATCTCTAGCTTTCAAACCCAAGGTTCTACGCCTCTTTTTGCTACCGATGATAGTGACCCCGTTATAGAGGGCACAATCGTTGATGATGTCATTAACGCTTTGGGAGGCAATGACTATATCACCGCGAATGCGGGCAATGACACCCTACTGGGAGGAGCTGGCGCGGATACTATTTTGGGTGGACCTGGTGATGACTGGCTTGATGGTGGAACCGGAAATGATAACCTTGATGGTGAACTTGGAAGAGACCGATTTGTATTCAACACTGCCAGTGGTAGGGATACAGTTCAGGACTTCACCGTTGCGGACGACACAATTCAAATAGCGGCTGGTTTGGGTTTTAGCAATGGAACTGATGTTTTTAATGCTATCCAGAAACGTAACGACTACATTTTAGGGCCAATTTCTGAGATTGCTCTTGGAGGGGATCACAGAATAATCATTGCTCATGATGCCCCTCTGACACCTTTAGACTTTGTAGTTGCCTAAAACCTTCCATGTCAACTCTTCCATAAGAGAGCAGGTTAAGTCGCGTGGAATTGTGGACTAATAGGGTTCTGAGTAATTGTAGCTGCCTTGGTCCAAAATCCTAGATAGTTAGGCGATCGCTCAGAACCTCAACCGAGTATGGTCTTCAAATCAAACTTAGATTTTACGAACCTAATCATTTTCAAAAGTCATGATGGGCCGAGATCATCAGGCAAGTCTTGAACCGTCCAGTTTAAGACTCGACAAAGAGCTTTAACTTGAGACAGGGTGAGTTTGGCTTCCTTGTAGCGTCCGGTTTCCCAATTACTAACTGTCTGCACCGAGACATCGATCGCAACTGCAACATCTCTCTGCGTCAGGTCCAGTTCTTCTCGACGCTGCTTCAAAGGAGACTCTTGTTCAGTTGCTCGTTCTTCCGTCATGCTCACAGATTTATAAGTTGCTTATATAAGCAACTTGACACAAGAAATATAAGCGGCTTATAGTTTGACTGCACAGTAAACAAGCAGGCGACTCGAACATCCCCTTTTAAGAGGTTTGGCTACCAGTTCCTTGCTTCTTTCCAAGTGTCTCATCAATACCGCTACTTGTAGGCATTTCTCACCAGCGATCGCCAAAAATTTTGCTAATTGGCGACAGTTTAGGCTGCGTTGAGCTAAATGCCTGCTCATATCCCTATTCAAGCGCGATCGCGAAAAAGCCGATCGCAAGGAGTTTTTATGGCTTATAAAGACCAGTTGCATCCGTGGTGCATCATTCGGTGTTTGCCTCAGGCGCGATCGATCACCGTGGCTCGATTTCGGTGGCGGAGTGAAGCAGAAGCTCATCTGCAAATCTTGCGGCGAATTTTGCCCACAGCCACTTGCACCATTATGTTTGATGCTGTTACTTCCAACTTAAGTATTTTGGAGCCTGAATCTAGCCCTTGTGTAAGCAAAAATGGAGAACCGGAGTGAACCGCAAAGGTTTACAGAGAAGGGGTTCTGGGAGGCGATCGCTTAGCTTCGTAATCTAAATCACCGACACCCACTCAAATTGTCACATTCCCCCAGATTGCACATCACCTGTGGCAACCGAGGGATCACCGATATTAAATATGTCGATGTTCCCCACACGCAGATGTCAGTTGAACTTGTTGCCCCCCAAGCCACCCTCGAACAAATCATCGCTAAAATCATCGCTTCCCGCCAAATCAGCCGCCTCGACCAGCGCCTGCTCATGAAGGCCTCTTGCCAAGCTGCTCTAACCACTCAAGAAGAAAACCTCCTCAAGCAAGTTTATGAACTGCTGCACCGAGGCTTGCTAAAGGTTGTCAACTGAACTAGTAAGGCATGGTTTGAGCCTTGGCAATTTGGGAAAATAACTTAACACAGGTCAGAATTGAATTCCGTCAGATATGATCCGTATGGATCAATTCATCTACGTCTAGGCCGAATCTTATGTCTTTTGATGCTTCTAAAAGACAAGCAAGTGGAAGTTCAAAAATCCTCAACCGCAGGATATTACCCCCCGTCAAGTTGATAGTGAGCGAAGCTGCTAAAATCGAAGCTTTGTCACGGGATTTACTTCACACAAAGCTTGGTATCAAAGAGAACTTTGATGTCCAGATTGATGAATATCCGAAGATCCATAACCTCAATAGCTTTGGCAAGCAAATCGTCATTCAAATGATGAGGAGCAATCCTAGCTTTAAGGGATTCAAGATTGATCTAAAAGACCATATTCTGAGTCCGCATATTCTATTTTTAGCTGGGACGCTATGTGGCAATTTTGACCACATGAACACCAGCCCTTTGTATGGCTTTAAAGTTCTAGATATTGGCTGCGGTGCCCTCTCCTCTTATGCACCTTCTCCAGATGATGAAGACTTACTAGTGCACTTCTACAACGATCACCCACCGATCGCCGCCGAAATCCTGCAAATTCTAGGGGCACAAGTCACTGGAATTGAACCCAGACCACACAACAAACAGGAGTACTCACACCCTCTTTCCTACAAGCACAAAGTCATGGAGTTCTCGGAGATTGGCGACTGGCTGCCCTCTGCCGAAGAGAAGTTTGATGTCATTGCTTGCCTGCATCTGTTTAGTCGTTCCGATTTTCTCTATACCTACAGCTCACCCGAGCAGATCACCGACTTCTTCCGTAACTTCAGAAAAGCAATTTCGCCCCAAGGATTGCTATATACCAGCGTGCCTCTCCTGCCTGCCTCGCCAGAAAATCAAGAAACCAATCAGCAGATTTTCCGGGAAGCTGGCTTCAAAGTGATTTATGAGGGGTATTACTGGATTTTGGAACCTGTTTAGACCTACGTTGGGTTTGAGAATTTAAGGATTGAGGCGATCGCCCGTTTCCACATCAAACCAGTGAATTCTATCCAAGGGCAAAGCGAGACTTACTACCTCACCATCCCACTTATGATCTGCGGGTAGTAAAGCCCGCAGCTTAATTTGGTGGGCTTGCTGATGCTGCACCTGGACACTTAGCAAATTCTGCATTCCCAGATTCTCTACTAGAAAAATCTTGCCCTGCACCGTTACGGCTTGAGGAACTTCGTCCCCAACTAAGGCCACATGCTCTGGTCGGATGCCCAATGATATGTGCTTGGGGGCAGTAATACCTGCGGGTAAAGGGATTTTGGTATCTCCCAACAAAGCATAATGGCCCTGACAAGGCAGCGTCAGCAAATTCATTTGGGGACTACCGACAAACCCTGCGACAAACTGATTCGCTGGATGAGTGTAGATGCGTTGGGGAGAGGCAAGCTGCTGCACACTACCGTTGGAAAGTACGGCAACCTTGGTCGAAAGCGTCATGGCTTCCGTTTGGTCGTGGGTAACGTAAACAACTGGCGTGTTTTGGGCTTCAAACAGTTGCTTCAGCTCAGCTCGCACATGCTCGCGCAGCAAAGCATCTAAATTACTCAGCGGTTCATCTAGCAAAAACACATCCGGTCGGCGCACCAAAGCTCGTCCTACTGCCACCCGTTGTCGCTGCCCCCCAGAGAGTTGCCCTGGCTTGCGGCTCATCAACTCATCCAAACCCAACACATGAGACACCTCACTAATCCGTTGGCGAATTTCCTCACTAGAGAGCTTGCCCCGGAGTTTTAGGCCAGAAGCAATATTGTCGTAGACGCTGAGGTGCGGGTAGAGGGCGTAGCTCTGAAACACCATTGCAATATTGCGATCGCCCGGACTCATGCGACTGACATCTCGACCTGCGATCGTGATGCGACCCCGCGTTGGTGCTTCTAGCCCCGCAATCAACCGCAAAATCGTAGATTTGCCGCAACCCGACGGCCCCAAGAGTGTCAAGAATTCACCATCCTCCACACTCAAGCTGACATCCTTAACCGGAACAACTTTAGAAGTATAGGTTTTGTTTAAATTTTGTAGTTCAAGTTTAGCCATAACGATTTTAGATTTATCCTTTCACCGCTCCCGCAGTGAGTCCTTGGACAATTTTGCGTTGGAACAACAGCACTAGAATGACGAGGGGTAAGGTGCCGAGAACGGTGGCAGCGGCGATCGGACCGTAGGGAATTTCAAAGATGGAGGCACCACCGAGCTGGGCAGCGGCGACAGGAATCGTTTTCATGTCCTCACGGGTGATGAAGGTGAGAGCAAAGATAAATTCATTCCAAGCGGAGATGAAGGTGAGGATGCCTGTGGTAACGAGGGCAGGCAAGGTCATGGGCAGCACGATCTGGGTCAGCATCTGCCAGGTGTTGAAACCGTCTACTTTGGCAGCATCTTCTAGGTCACGGGGGAGCTGCTGGAAAAAGCTCCGCATCACCAGAATCGTCAAAGGCAGGTTAATCGCGGTGTAGGGAATGATCAAAGCTAAGTAGTTGTTGCCTAGATTTAAAGCCCGAACTACTTCTAGCAGACCTAAGAACAGCAGAATGTAGGGAAACAGAGTCACGATTAGGACTGCGGCGAGAACTACCCGTTCACCAGGAATGCGGAGACGTGCTAAGGCATAGGCGGCGGGTGCTCCCAGACCTAACGCTAAGAGAGTAGAGAGGATCGAGACCAAAAAACTATTGCCGACATATTGCAGAAACGGGCGGCGGGTAAACAGTTCTGTATAGTGATTGAGGGTGAAACGGGTGGGGAAATAAACCGTAGGTACGGCTGAAATATCAGCATTGACTTTGACAGAAGTGAGTAGCTGCCACAGGATGGGAGCCAAGCAAAACAGCGTAATCAGAACTGCAGCGATCGCGACTCCCAAGCGTCGCCGAGAAAAACCTGATTCTGGAGGTAGCTTTGCGACTTCTACTTCCTCGGATGGAGTACCAGTAGGACGATCAGTAGTTGTCATCTTGATTCCACTCCTGCCGCTCTAGCTCTGAGTTTACTGAGCAAGAAGCTGGCGATCGCGACTGCCAACACCAGCAGCAAAAAGGTGACGACGACCAAAGCCGCACCATAACCAAAGTCTAAATAGCGCATGACGGTGGAGTAGACATAGAGAGAAACAGTTTCGGTTGCCCCTCCCGGTCCCCCTCCAGTCATGACGGCAATCAGGTCAAAGATCCCGAAGGCTTGAGCAAACCGGAACAGTGCAGCAATTAGAATCTGCGGCATCAGCAGCGGCAGAGTAATTTGCCGAAAGCTTTGCCAAGCGCTAGCTCCATCGAGAGCATGAGCTTCGTACAAATCATTGGAAATAGATTGCAATCCAGCCAACAACAGAATGCTAATGAAAGGAGTGGTTTTCCAAACATCGGCAATAATCACGGCAATCATAGCCAGCGTCGGTTCGCCTAACCAGTTGATTCCCGTCTGGATCAGCCCTAAGCGCAGAAGGATGTCGTTGACCACGCCGTACTGATCGTTGAAAATCCAGGTCCAAGCAAGGGCAATTAAGGCAGTTGGTAGCGCCCAAGGCAGAATCGCGATCGTGCGGATGGCTCCTCTACCGCGAAAAGACTGGTTCAACACCAGCGCAATGCCCATACCAATCAGCAGTTCTAGGATTACAGAAGCAACTGTAAAGATAGTTGTGTTTTGCAAACTTTCCCAAAAGCGGCCATCAAACGCCATGCGGGTGTAGTTTTCAACACCCGAAAACACAGGCTGGAGTTCGGTGCCGAGATTTTTGGTGAAAAAGCTTTCCCAAAACGCCCGACCAATCGGATAAGCAAATACTAATAGCAACAACAGGAGTGCAGGAATAGCTAGAATCCAGCCTGTCGTCTGTTCTCTTCGACGAATTGTATCTGTCGTCATTGGGCCTTAGTGCTCCTACAGCTCAAGCAGTTCCTAGCAATCGACGAGTTTCATTAGCAGCGGCTTGCATGGCTCGTTCTGGGGTCATTTGTCCGGTTAAAGCTGAACTCAAGTAGCGCTGCAAAATATCTGAAGCTTGAGCATATTGAGCGATCGGGGGCCGCAATGCCGCATTGTCAATCACATTTAGCATGGCGGGGAAGAAGTTGTATTTGCGGACAATTTCGGGGTCGTTGTAGAGCGATCGCCGCGATGGTAAATAGCCCGTGCTGAGCGTCACATTACGCTGGGTTTGGATACTGGTGAGATATTGCACTGCTTCCCAAGCTTCTTTGGGGTGTCTTGTAGTTTTGGCAATCCCCCAGCCCCAGCCACCTTGACAAGCCGCACTCTCAGCGCCAACAGCATGGACCATTGGCTTAATGGCAATTTTGCCGCGAATGGACGAATCTTCGGCATTCGCTAGCGGCCAAGCGTAAGGCCAGTTTCGCAGAAAGGCGACGGTACCGCTTTGAAACAATCGTCTCGTTTCTTCTTCCTGGTAAGTCACAACCCCCCGAGGGGAAACGCCCGTGTTAATAGTGTCTAGTAAAAATTTCACAGCCTGAACTGATTCGGGCCGATCTAAGCCAACGGCTTTGGTTTGGGGATCAATCCAGAAACCACCGGAACCCGCAAGCACTTCTACAAACATGGCGGCAGCCCCTTCATATTGGCGACCTTGCCAAACATACCCCCAAGTGACAGCTCCGCTTTTTTGTAGCGCTTGGGAGATTTTCATCAACTCTGTAAAAGTTTCCGGCGGCTTGAAACCTGCTGCGTCTAGTAAATCTTTGCGATAGTAAAGCATGCCCGCATCCGATCGCACAGGCATTCGGTACAGCCCACCTTGATAGCGCCCTCCCGCCACGTCTCCTTCCAAGAAGTCTGCGAGGTCAGTACCCGCAACTTTATCGGACAAATCTGTTAACCAACCAGCAGCGGCAAACTTGGGCACCCAGACAATGTCCATGTACACCAAGTCGTAGGGAGAGCTGCCTAAAAGAAAGGAAGATGTGTATAGATCTTCAACCGCATTGGTAGCGTTCGGGCCTTCCACAAAGTTGAGCCGAATCCCTGGATGGCTTGCCTCAAATTCTTTAATGATCGGTTCCCAGGTGGGTCGCTCTGGGGCTCCAATCAGAAAGCTGAGAGTAACGGTTGGCTGGGAGAACGCAGGCACGACGACCAACAAGGTTAGAACTAAGCCAGCGACCCACAACGCGATGAAGCGCGATCGCCGAAATTTCTGAAAAACAGGTTTCAATTTGCTAAAGAATTTCTGGAATGTCATGAATCATTGAACACTTAAATAAACTTGAGCTTAAAAATATAGGTCACCATAATCGCGTAGCCTACATCCTAGTGATATCTCGATTTCACAATTGAATAGATAAAGCTTTGAGTATATGAAAATAAATTAAAAGTAAGTTCAACTAAGTTAATATGCCAGCAAATTGGTTGATTCTTGCCAGTGGCGGTCTGTTCTCCGGGATTCTAGCTGGGCTCTTAGGGATTGGCGGCGGCACTGTTTTGGTGCCATTGCTAGTGGCTTTAGGATATAGCCCTGTGCAAGCAGTGGCGACGAGTAGCTTAGCGATTCTGATTACGTCTATTTCTGGAACTGTCCAGAACTGGCGGATGGGGTATTTTAATGCCAAGCAAGTGCTTTACTTGGGGTTTCCCGCCTTGGCAACCGCCCAAATTGGGGTTTACTTGGCGAGCCGCATTGCCCCGTACATCTTGCTGGCAGCCTTTGGACTGTTGCTGTTACTAAATATTTACTTGGTCGATCTGCGCAAACGCCTCGTTGCCAAGGAGCCTCATGCTACCCAGACTCGGATCAACCCACTCATGGCGCGTTTGGGAACTGGGGGAGCCGCTGGCATCTTGGCTGGCTTGTTTGGTGTCGGGGGTGGCGTGATTATGGTGCCTTTGCAAATCTTGCTGCTGGGAGAGCCGATCAAAACGGCGATTCAAACCAGTTTGGGGGTCATTGTGCTTACCGCTATCTCAGCTTCCGTCGGGCATACGCTAGCAGGCAACGTACTAGCAACGGAAGGTTTGCTTTTAGGGCTGGGGGGGCTAGTAGGAGCCCAGATCAGCACTCGGTTTCTCCCTAAACTCCCAGATGCGATTGTCAGCCTGATCTTTCGGGGATTTTTGGGGATTCTATCGCTTTATATTTTTTGGCAAGCTTGGCAAAGTTACAGTAGCTTGTCCTAAATTGACAGAACCCTGGCTCTAGCCAAGGAGTGCTAATCTCCTGAGAGTCAAGGTTGATTTTTAAGTTTTCGGGGACAAGGTAGGGTGATCATGGGGCAACTGAACCGCCGCAAGTTTATTTGCTATAGCACGCTGGCACTAGGCAGTGGTATTGTGGCCGCTTGTGCCAACAACCAGCCAACTACTTCTAGCGGTGCAGGTTCAGCGGCGGGGAACGGCCAGCTTGATAAAGTCAACTACGGAACAAATTGGTTTGCTCAAGCTGAGCATGGGGGATTTTATCAAGCCGTGGCGGCTGGCATCTACCGAGCACACGGCTTGGATGTGACGATTCAAATGGGAGGGCCGCAGGTCAACGGGACTCAACTGTTGATGGGAGGAGCTGTTGACTTTTTTATGGGATATGGCTCAGATGCCATTAAAGCGATCGCAGAGGGCATCCCTAAAGTAACGGTGGCTGCCATTTTCCAAAAAGATCCTCAAGTGCTGCTGGTTCATCCTGGAACAGGCCGTGACTCTTTAGAAAAACTCAAAGGCGCTCCTATTCTAATTTCTGCGGCAGCTAATACAACCTTTTGGCCATTTCTCAAGTCCAAGTATGGCTTCACAGATGACCAAAAGCGTCCTTACAACTTTAATGTGGGGCCATTTCTAGTTGATAAAACCTTGGTGCAACAAGGATATTTAAGCTCTGAACCCTTTGAAATCAAGCAAGAAGGCGGGTTTGAACCAGTCGCATTTTTGTTGGCTGACTACGGCTACAGACCTTACTCCACTACGATCGAAACCCGCAAAGACCTGGTAGAAAAGCAGCCTGATTTGGTCCAGCGATTTGTGGATGCTTCGATCAAGGGATGGTATAGCTATTTTCAAGATCCGGCGCTGGGTAATGAGTTGATTAAAAAAGCTAACCCTGAAATGACTGATGCTCAGCTGGCTTATAGTTTGGAGAAAATGAAGCAGTATGGCATTGTGGTGTCTGGTGATGCTGAGAAGTTGGGAATCGGAGCGATGACAGACGATCGCTGGAAAGTATTTTTTGACAGCATGGTAGCGGCGTCTGTATATCAGCCCAATACTAACTACAAAGAGGCTTATACGCTTCAGTTTGTGAATAAGGGAGTCCAAGCTTATCAAGCTTAAAGAGCCTGAGCTGTTCCTACAAGCAGTGATATTTGCCAAGATATCTTTAAGGCTGTGGTCATACGATAAGGAGATT
The DNA here is from genome assembly GCF_039962155.1 of Trichocoleus desertorum AS-A10. Taxonomy (NCBI): domain Bacteria; kingdom Bacillati; phylum Cyanobacteriota; class Cyanophyceae; order Leptolyngbyales; family Trichocoleusaceae; genus Trichocoleus; species Trichocoleus desertorum. The sequence continues at coordinate 166,505 of NZ_JAMPKN010000006.1, forward strand.
GCGGGGAATGGATACGCCCTCAGCGCAGGAGTGCCCTGAATCCTGCCACCAGCCAGACTTGTCTGAGTCTCGTTTTGCTAAGAATTCTTGTGCGATCGCGCTCCACCAAGTCAGTAAGGTCTACTCCAATGGCACGATCGCCTTGCGGGAGATGAACTTAAAGATTGCGGAGTCTGAGTTCATTAGTTTGGTAGGGCCGTCGGGGTGTGGCAAAAGCACAACGCTGCGGATTATGGCAGGCTTGGGGGAGGCAAGTTCTGGGGAGATTGCGTGGGGCGCAGTTCAAGCGGAGGCTAAGGCGGCGAGGAAGTTTTGGCAGCGTCCATCTAGTTCAAAATTGGCCCCGAAGTTAGCCTTTGTGTTTCAGGAAGCGGCGTTGATGCCTTGGGCCACGGTGCTGGAGAATGTCCGGTTGCCGTTGCAGTTAGCGGGGATGTCGAAGTTGGCGGCTAGGGCAGCGGTGGCGGAGGCGATCGCGCTGGTAGGGCTGGAGGGCTTTGAGCAAGCCTATCCCCGTGAGTTATCGGGCGGCATGAAGATGCGGGTTTCGATCGCGCGGGCGTTGGTGACGAAGCCTGATATTTTGTTGATGGATGAGCCGTTTGGGGAGCTAGATGAGATGACGCGGAGCAAGCTCAATAGTGATTTGCTGAGTTTGTGGAGTCAGAAGCGCTGGACGGTGGTGTTTGTAACGCACAACATTTATGAGGCGGTGTATTTGTCAAATCGGGTAGTAGTGATGGCGGCGCGTCCGGGGCGGGTGGTGGTTGAGGTGGAGGTTGCAGTTCCTTATCCCCGTACGGAGGAGTTTCGCTTGTCGTCGCTGTTTAATGAGTACTGTCGAGAGGTGTCTAGTGCTTTATCTTTGGGAGCGGGGTTCTGAGTTATGTTTTTGGAAATCCGAGCCTTGGGGGCACTCGCCCCCAAACCCCCACTGAGGGACGCAACCGTCCCTCAGACCCCCTCCAAAAAGTGTTTTCAATGATTTCTCCTTTTGGGCTACTTGGTATACAAATCTGGCTCCCCTTCCCTACAAGGGAAGGGGCTGGGGGTTAGGTTTAAAGTGAAATGCAGAGATTAAAAGTGCTACTGGGCGTTGATATTCTGCCACCGTTGGCGATCGCGGTAGTCGCTCTATTCGGGTGGGATATCTTTGTGCGCGTGACGGGGATACCACCTTATCTTTTGCCTGGGCCGCTTTTGGTGTTGCGGACACTGGTTTGGGATTGGCCTGAGTTATTTCCGGCGTTGTTGGTGACGCTGCAAATTACGCTGGTGTCTTTTCTGGCGGCGGTGGTTTCTGGGGTGGCGATCGCGGTTTTGTTTGCCCAAAGTAAGTGGATTGAGCGGAGTCTGTTTCCTTATGCGGTGCTGTTGCAAACCACGCCTGTGGTGGCGATCGCGCCGTTAATCATTGTGTGGTTGCGGAATAACACATTTGCGGCGTTGGTGGTCTGCGCTTGGATGGTGGCGCTATTTCCCATCATTGCCAATACGACGTTGGGGTTAAATAGTGCCGACCATAATTTGTTGAATCTGTTTCAGCTTTACCGAGCTTCCCGCTGGCAAACTTTGTGGTATCTGCGTTTGCCGAGTGCGCTGCCTTATTTTTTGGGCGGTCTGCGGATTAGTGGGGGGTTGGCGTTGATTGGAGCGGTGGTGGCTGAGTTTGTGGCGGGGACAGGTGGGGCAAGGGCAGGAATTGCTTATCAGATCTTGATGGCGAGCTATAACTTACAGATTCCGCGCATGTTTGCGGCGTTGCTGATGACGACTGGTTTAGGCGTGGGGATCTTTGTGGTGCTGACGCTGTTGTCTGATTTCTTGCTGCGCCACTGGCATGAAAGTGCAATAAAACGTGAGAATTAAATCTTTAGCCCTTGCATGTTGCCAACTTCTGATCATTACTGGCTCCTGAATGCCCACGTTCCAGTTTGTTTGATAGCAGGCGATCGCCCTGAGATTGCAGCTCAGCAGAATGCCGATGGTTTGGTGTTAGTTGATCTGGAGATTCGCACTGGGTTGGTGGAGTTGATTCAGGTGGCGCGATCGCGGCCTAATCCCACTCAGGAAACATCTCCCTTACCCTCCTTAGACCTGCAAGGTGGGCAGGTTTGGCCTTGCTTTGTGGATATCCATACGCATCTGGATAAAGGACATATTTGGGAACGAGCAACAAATCCGGATGGCACGTTTGCCAGTGCCCTGATCACTGTAGAAAAGGATGCCGCTCAACATTGGAACTTGGAAGATGTGTATCGGCGGATGGAGTTTGGTCTCAAGTGCAGCTATGCCCACGGCACGCGAGCTATTCGGACTCACATTGATGCGATCGGGGAGTTTTCCCAGCAAAGTTTTGAAGCGTTTCGGTTGCTCCAGCAGGAGTGGCGCGATCGCCTAATACTGCAAGCGGTTTGCCTCGCTCCTCTAGAAATGTTTCTCACCCCCGAAGGAGAAGCTCTGGCAGACAAAATAGCAGAGTTGGGAGGAGTGTTGGGAGGATTTGCGCCTGTTCATCCAGAACTGGATGCTCAATTGGATCGCGTATTCGTTCTAGCTCAGGAGCGAGGACTGAATCTAGATTTCCATACGGATGAAACCGACGACCCAGACAGCAAAACACTGAGGCAAGTGGCAGCAGCAGCCCTGCGTCACGAGTTCACGGGGCAGATTGTCTGCGGGCACTGTTGCAGTTTAGCGGTGCAAAGTCCAACAGAAGTGGCGGAGACATTAAATTTGGTGCAACAAGCGAAGATTGGCATTGTCAGCTTGCCGCTGTGCAATTTGTATCTGCAAGACCGCGTGCCTCAGCGGACTCCGCGTTGGCGAGGGGTGACTTTGCTGCATGAATTACGGCAACAAGGTATTCCGGTGGTGATCGCTAGTGACAATTGCCGTGACCCATTTCATGGCTTTGGCGATCATGATTGTCTGGAAGTCTTTACACTCTCAACCAAGATTGCCCACCTAGATCGCCCCTATGGTGACTGGCCCCGTGCGATCGCCACAACTCCCGCTGATTTGATGCAATTGCCTGACATTGGGCGCATTGGCGTGGGCTTACCCGCTGATTTAATTTTGTTCAAGGGTCGCACCTTTAGCGAGCTACTGTCGCGATCGCAGCACGACCGGATTGTCTTGCGATCGGGCCGAGCTATTGACACCACCCCACCCGATTATGCTGAATTAGATCATCTGCGCGGCTTTACGGAGATTGGCTAGATGACCACGACCCCTGTCAAACCTATGGATCTCGATGCTCTGATTGCGGAACTGGCAGGATTGGAACTCATCACTGACCCAACGCAGGTCGCGAAGCTGTCACAGGACTACTACAACTTCAGCCCAGTGCTACAGCCGCAATTAGCGGGCAAAAAGGGCGATTTAGTCGTGCGGGCGGCGGGTGAGGCAGAAGTGTTGCGCGTGGCCGCAGCTTGTGTCAAGTTCCGAGTTCCCTTAACGGTACGGGGAGCGGGAACTGGCAACTACGGGCAGTGTGTTCCTCTCAATGGTGGGGTGATTCTAGATTTGAGTTCGATGCAAGCGATTCGTTGGATTAAACCGGGATTGGCTTGTGTAGAACCAGGGGTGAAGCTAGCCAACCTTGACAAGAAAACGCGAGAAATTGGTTGGGAGATTCGCATGGCTCCCTCGACTTACCGCACCGCTACCATTGGTGGATTTATTGCAGGAGGCAGCGGCGGCATTGGCTCGATTACCTACGGGCAACTGCGCGATCGCGGCAATCTCCTGGCAGTGCGGGTCGTGACAATGGAAGATGAACCCCGTGTGATCGAGCTACGGGGCGATGAGGTGCAGAAGGTAAACCATGCCTATGGCGTGAATGGCATTATCACCGAATTGGAGATTCCTCTGGGGCCTGCTTATCCTTGGGCCGAGTGGGTTGTCAGTTTTCCTGACTTCATGACGGCGGCTCGCTTTGGGCAAACCTTGGCAGACTCCGATGGCATCATCAAGAAACTAATTAGTATCCACGCTTGGCCAGTTCCTACCTACTTTGCAGCGCTCCGTTCCTGCATCCCAGAAGGCTCTCACTGTGCGTTGCTAATGGTGGCGGAGTCCTGCTTGGAATCTTTAGCAGATTTAGTTAAAGAATATGGCGGTACTGTTTGCCAGCAAAAAACAGCCCAGGAAGCCAGTCACGGCATGCCCTTGGGAGAGTTTTCCTGGAATCACACCACACTTCATGCCCGCAGTGTTGATCCCTCCCTTACCTATTTACAAACTCTCTTTCCTGACGACAAAAATCTTAAGTTGGTAGAGCACATCTATCATTATTTCGCTGATGAGTTAATCATGCACCTGGAATTCTTTCGCGTTGGGGGCGTGGCCCGTCCTGCCGCTCTCCAGTTGGTGCGTTACACCACAGAAGCTCGCCTCAACGAGATTATTGCCTACCACGAAGCACAGGGAGCCTTCATCTTTAATCCCCATACTTACATCCTGGAAGATGGTGGCATGAAGACGATCAATGTGGAGCAATTGAAGTTTAAGGAGATGGTAGACCCCTACGGCTTGCTGAATCCAGGTAAGATGCGAGCTTGGCTAGAACGCTAAAGGCGATCGTGCCTAACTATATCAGCACTTTAATCACCACTTGCTCAAGTCTGGTGTATCAAAATCCTAAATTCGCCCGCTGGCGAGCTACTCTAAACGCTATTCTACGATCGCCACTGAACTATCCAGGCAAGTCAATGGGTAGAAACGGGGCAGGCATGTTGTATCCCACACTTCTCTCTCTCCAGAATAGTGTCCTAAGGCAGTTACGCAGGTCTATATACCTTGATTCTACAAGGCCTGTAAGAGCAACTACATTCAGACAAAAGCAGCTTTTCTGCACATCCCAATCCAGAAATGAGTTCAACTAATGAGCACACTCAAATTCAGATCACTAATCAAGGCATTAGTATTTTTCTGATAACGGTTCGGCTGAGCGGCTGCAAATAACATATAGTAACAAACCAAGGATGTTTGACAGTTCGCTCCAGCCGAATTGTTAGACTATCTGGGGTGGGAAATATCTTCCAAAACTCAATTGTAGCTGTAACTACTCTAGTTCTTCTGACCTCGCTTGCCATAACGCAGCATCATGATACTAGATAGTATGACTGCACCAAGTGTACCTGGCTCTGGAACTGTTTCAGTTTCCGGAGTTGGGGTGGGTGTAGGTTCTGGAGTAGCTGTTGTCTGATTATCGCTGGTAAGACGGAAGTTATCGAAGGTAAATGCTCCACCACCTGTGCTCGTGCCACTTGCAATTTGCAATCGAATGCCTAAAGACGACAAACTCTGGGTAAGAGCGTTGTTGTAGATTGAGGAAATGTCAAAACTCAGGGTATTGCCAACTACAAGAGCCGCTGCATTAAATGTGCCAACAGTCCCAACTGATGAAGCTTGAAAGTCTGAAACATTCTCAGCGTTATTGCCAGCATAGGCAACAACGTTGATATTGCCTGTGAATGGGAAATCATTTTCACCACTGAATAAGCCTCCAAGACTGAAAAGATCGAAGGTTACAAAGGCAGGTCCGGAAGCCAATCCAGCAAGGTTATACTCCGATAATCCGCGGACTTGCTCACTGAAGAAATTTCCTACCTCGGCTTTTCCCTGAGGGTTACCAAAGTCACCACCAGTGCTGGAATGGAAGTGGTTACCAATGCCGTTTCCACCACCATCAGCTACTGAAAATGTGAAGCCATTGGTAATAGTTGCAGCTTGAGCAGTAGAAGTAATCACGTCTGCTGCAAATGATCCAATAGAGAGAAACGCTGCTCCGGCTACAGCCAAAGATGTTTTTTGAACAAGTGAAACCATTGTTGAACTCCATAGTCAAAATATTTTGTGCATGGTAAAAGCATCCTAAAACTCAATCTCGCTCAGCGTGATGCAAACAAACACTATAAAGGTGGCAAGTCTATAGAAAATGCCTAAATCACTGCTGGGGGCAACAGTTACACCCAGACAATTCACAGTGGAGTCAGTGTTTTTGTTACCTCAAGACACCCTAAATTCTTGCGAGATAGATACATAGCTTCGATCTCGATGCACTCCAAAGTGTATCCTTGTATTGCTAAGTGCTATACCAGTAACGGTTTCAACATCCTTATGGAAATAATCTAAGTATTTTTTCTACTGTTCACCGAAACTTCATCTTTGAGGAAAGCAACTATAAAGCTATCCTTTATAGGAGATATGCAAGATTGAAAGATGAGAATTTGCCGCATAACAGTTCGGCTGAACGACTGCAAATAACATCTAGCAACAAACCAAGAATGTTTGACAGTTCGCTCCAGCCGAATTGTTAGACCGTCTGGGGTTAGGAGTATCTTCCAAAACCCACTTGTAGGCGTGACTACTCTAGTCCTTCTGACCTCGCTTGCTATAACGCAGCATCATGAGACCAGATAGTAAGACTGCACCAAGTGTGCCTGGCTCTGGAACTGTTTTAGTTTCCGGAGTCGGAGTCGGAGTTGGGGTTGGAGTTGGGGTTGGGGTTGGGGTTGGGGTTGGAGTTGGGGTTGGAGTTGGGGTTGGGGTTGGGGTTGGATCTCCACTATCACCTGCAAATATGAAAGAGTCCTCCGTCCCTTCGATCAGAGGATTACTAAAAATGTCTTCAGTCAACGTAAATTTATAGAGGTCTCCTGATTGGATAGTATTACCATCTGCTGAAGCAGCTTCATCATCAAAAAGAAGGGTTTTACCGCCAGGTACCTTCTCGATCGGTCCTGAGAGTTGAAAGTTTTCGATAACTTTATTGATCCAACCCACAAAAGATCTAACTCGAACAGCACCCATCGTTGCACGATCTGTTGGATCAAAAGCCAAAACTGATTTACTGTATTTTCCAGCACCTTCCCCTGATTTTGAACCACCGCCTGTAAAAGAATTTACCCCAACAAGGACCGGAACTCCACTCTTCGTGTTGACAAACACTCCACCACCACTATCACCTCTAGTTATGTTTCCCTCCAGATTTGTCGGAAACGGTTTCTCATCATAGTTGAAAGGGTTGCCCGCTAGGTCAGGATTGTCGAAGTCAGAGGTAATCATTGTCTCCTTAACGAATCTAGCTAGTTCAATCAAATTCTGAGCAGCAAGTTTTTTATCGCCTTGAGTGCCTACAATCGCACCAGTTGAACCCGTCCCTGTCATGCCAAAACCAACGTAAGTTCCAAACCTCAAGTTTTCCTGCCGTCCAGTATATAGAGGTGCAGGATTAACACCCACGACTGGCTTGCTCTCATCAAGCTTGAATAAACCAAGGTCAAAACCAGCACGAAGAACTCTGCTTTTGGTCAACCACTCAGATTTCATGACACCCCCAACAACATTATATTTATTACCTCCAACCTCGAAGATTGCAGCATTCGCGTCCTCAAAATCAAAACCTTTCCCATCAATCTTTTCAATCTTTTTCTCTAAACAATGTGCTGCTGTTAATACCCAAGTTGAGCGAATTAAAGTTCCTGAACATACTTGCCCGTTACTGTTGGGAGAGAAGATATTTAGCTTTCCAACACTGGGATAGTTGTTAGCCAAATCCATGTACTCGGTGAAGTAGCGATCGTCGCGAATCGTAATGGCTTGTGCAGAATAATTTAGCTGGTCAGCAGAGATCGCAAAAAATGTAGAGATAGCTCCAGAGAGAGTAATAAAAAATTTCCCTGTCAGTTTTTGTGTAGGCATAACCTGTTCTCCAAAAAGTTGTTGTTGGTAGAGTCCGTTTTTGAAGTTAAAACGTCAAAATGCTTAAATAGTTTGAGGCTGAAAAAACCTCAAACTGAATGATCTAACTGTCCGTTTGCTCATTTTTTGAAGCTACAAATAACCTCTAATACCAAATCAAGGATTTTTGACAGTCCGCTCCAACCGAATTGTTAGACCATCTGGGTTTGAGAGTATTTCCCAAAATCCACTTGTAGCTGTAACTACTCTAGTTCTTCTGACCCCGCTTGCTATAACGCAGCATCATGAGACCAGATAGTAAGATTGCACCAAGTGTACTTGGCTCTGGAACTGTTTTAGTTCTTGGAGTTGGACTTGGAGTCGGAACAATTAAGTTACTGCGATAGCATCAGTTGAGGCTTGAACGTACCTAATCAACATAGATTTATGAGCTCCACAGAATAGGAATATTGGTAGAGCACTTTTTTTAACCAATTTCCAAAACGTCTCCAATAACGTCTCATAACTTCTAACGAAAAGGCTAGTATTTTTAAGTAAGATCACTTAAGCTTCATGAAATATTTGTTACATAAGGACAAGTTATACCGCAGTTGATAGTTAGAGCAATGATGTGCTACTTGGTACTTAGCTCTCTTTAGTCACTTTTACTGAGGCGAAATTCAAAAGCCTCTTCTAGGTTGGAGCTCGAATTTCATGACTTTAAACGTGGCAAAAGAGTACAACCCAGGCACAGCAGAAGTTCCAGGTTTTGCTTCTGCCAAAGTAACAAAAGAGGGCTATCGAAATCCAATACTCCTGATTTATCTCTTTCCGGTCATTACCATCCGCACTCCACCTTTAGGAGCGAGGGTGAAGCCACGGCGTTGGAGTTTCACAGGCTCGTTTTCTGCCAAGGTTAGTTGATATTGAGAGAGAACTGTGGCTAGAACCAGCTTCATTTCTAGCTGCGCCAAGGCATATCCCAGACAGCGCCGACTGCCGCCACCAAAGGGGAGATATTCGGAAGGAGAATATTGCCGCTCTAGGAACCGTTCTGGCTGGAACTGTTGAGCATTGGGATACAGTTCTTCTCGGTAATGCACTAGATAAATGCTGGGGATAAAAGTGGTTTCAGGCGCAAACTCCTGGCCTGCTATCTGCACAGGTGATTTGGCAACGCGAGGGAAAATTACTGGGAGAACGGGGTACATCCGCAATGCTTCTTGGCAAACGGCATTGAGGTAAGGAAGCTGAGCTAGCTCCATTGGAGATGAGCGATCGCCCATGCTGTCTAGTTCATGCAGTAATTTTTCTCGCACCTGAGGGTTGCGATGGATTTGATAGAAAGCCCAAGCCAGAGTGGTTGCTGTTGTTTCATGCCCTGCAAACAAGATGGTCAGGAGTTCGTCGCGGATCCCCTCATCGGTCATGGCTTGCCCCTGCTCATCTCGCACCGCCATCATCAGACTCAGGACATCCTTACGACCTGTTTCTCCTTGTGTACGTCTCTCTGCAATTTCTGCCTGAAGGAGAGCATGTACTTGGCGTTGCCGCTGCCGCATTTGGCCCCAAGGACTCCAGGTTCCCCAATCTTTTTGTAAGAATTTCAGAAATAAGAAGCTAGAGCGGAGTGGAGAATCCGTCATATCTAGCCATTGCGTGAGGAGGGGTTTAAGTTGCTCGTAGCGCTCTCCTTCACTCAAGCCAAAGACGATTTGCAGAATGATCTCTAGACTCACTCGCTGCATGGCAGTCCGAGCTACAAACGTTTGCCCCACGTGCCATTGGCTGGCAACCTGTTCTGTGATCAAACAGATCTGTTGGGCGTAGGTCTGGAGCCTTTCTCCATGAAAAGGCGGCATTAACAATTTGCGTTCGCGACGGTGGCGATCGCCATCCATCAACATCAGAGAGTTACGCCCAATTAGAGGTTCCGCGATCGCATTGGCTCGACCAATATCAAATTTGGCATCTTGGCTAAAGATGTCTTGGATCGCTTGCGGATTGCCTACCACGATTGGTCTTCCTAGACTCCCCAGCCGCAACGTGAACATATCCCCATACTGCTGGCTGTATTTCTGCTGAAATTGGATCGGGTCAGCAATCCAATTGAGCAATTGCCACCAAGCAGGTGTGTTAACCGGATTTGGTAATGGGCTCGACATGATCTCTCTGCTGATTATTGATCTATTTTTAGAGCTACTAATTCACCAAATTGGATTTGTCAGGTTAAGTGGGCAAAGCCCATCCAACCCCAAGACTAGTAGCGCCTCATGATCTGGCGCGATCGCTCAATCGGGAATCACAATCTCATTTAATCCGGGGGGTTCAGCAGGATACTGAGGATTCATAGATTCTAAAGTATCGGCGATCGTGCGAGCCACTACCAAATTGCGATACCACTTCTTGTTAGCAGGAATTGCATACCAAGGCGCATATTCCGTCGAGCAAGAATTGAGCGCATCTTGAAAGGCTATTTGGTAGTCGTCCCAAAGGAGACGTTCTTTGACATCATTTATCGAGAACTTCCAGCGTTTATCGGGTTCTGCTAAGCGAGATTCGAGGCGGCGCTTTTGCTCATCTTTGGAGATGTGGAGAAAGAACTTGAGCACCGTGATGTGATTCAGAGCCAACATGTGCTCAAACTCATTAATCAACTGGTAGCGCCCTCGCCAAATCTGTTCTGGCACTAACTGCTTCACCCGCGTCACCAACACATCTTCGTAGTGCGATCGGTTGAAGATGGCGATCATGCCTCGTCCCGGTGTGCGTTGATGATACCGCCAGAGAAAGTCGTGATTGAGTTCTTCAACACTAGGTTGCTTAAATGACCAAACTTGGCAGCCTTGGGGATTCACGCCTTGAAACACATTCTTGATCGTGCCATCTTTGCCACCAGTATCAATGGCTTGCAGCACGATCAATAGGCTTTGTTTTTGCTCAGCAAATAAGCGGGCTTGCAGTTCTTGGAGGCGTTGCCTTTGTCGTTCTAATTCTTGTTCTGCATCTTTTTTATTTTGGTAAGCATTCGACTCGTTAGGGTCGAGATCGGCTAGAACAATCGGGTGCCCAGGACGGACGCGATACCGGGGATAATCTGGCCTAGGATGGCGATCGCCGACATTATCCTCCGGAGTCATCACATCTGCGATCGCATCGGTGGCTTGATTGGCGGCTTTTTGAGCCTGATACATCTCTGCACTGATGCCATTCTCTGCCGCTGTCTTCTTGGCTGCCTGCTTCTTCTTGCCCATCTGCTTTCCCTTGGCTTACCAGCTTGACTCACCTGAGTAAGTGCATCACTTCAGGCTGTCTGTTTTCTAAGGTGAAGCGATCGCTTTCTCTTTACAATCTAGCGATCGCTCTCAGCCTTATTCTAGCGACCACACTCAGTCGCACTGTCACCTAGCAAGCTTTCTCAAGATCTACATATTTCACCGAACTGGACTTGTGGAACGGGCTTTGCGCACCCCACATAACTCCAACCGTTTACCAAGGGCTGTAACCTAGCTGGTCGATTCCTAACAATCCTTTTTGCTGTTCATAGCGCTGCAAGATTGCTAGCGTGTACTCGGCAACGCTGGGGTAGCGGTGTCCGCCATAATAGCTGGCTGTAGTGTGGTTATAACGATAAGGCTTGCCGCTGTACCAATGGGAAGCCACCCGACGAACGGCGATCGCTTCATCCCCGTTACTGGCAACTAAAGCGGCTTGCCAATATTGATTGAGTTTGAAGTCAATCACTTGGAGTTGGAGTTCAGGGCTGTTGAGAAATTCTGAAGCTGTAATGGAGTGACCTAGGGCTTCTTTCGTCCAACTGGGGATGTTGGCAGGCATGACCTGACCGTAGCCCAAGGCTCCTGAATGGCGGTTCACAGCTCGAAAATTAGCGCCACTTTCTTGTCCAATAATGGCGCGGCGGAGCGCAATCACTTGAGGAGGAAGCGAGGGGGTCGTTGATGATGGTTCTACCTGAAAATCATAGGTGCTGGCCTGAGCAGCAGGAACCACCACGGGCAGAGCTAGCCCTCCCATCAACAAACCTCGGACGACCAGAGTGGTTACGGCTGTGAGGGAGCGCGAACTTGTCCACTGTTTTAGCAAAATCTAACCTTCCTAAAATCAACTTCACACGGCATAACTTGAGTGACCAAAACTCAAGTCTCCTTACGATGCCTGGGCTCCTAAACCAGCAAATCGGTAAATCTACGGCTATTGGCTCTCTGCTGAGAGAATTTAGTGGGAATTTGTGACGCTGCGATCGCTGCAAGACTGATTCTGTGGTTCGAGTTAGCGCCAGAATTAAATCAAGAGCCGATCGCGTGTGATTGAGCTAGCGATGTTTGGGGCGATCGCTGAAGCGGAATCTTCGTGCTTATACTGAACTGAATGGAATTCCAGATTATGAGAGGCTGCGAATTAGCTTGAAGCAATCAGTGAACTACGGTGTTGAATGAATCAGGATAATTTTTTAATAAAGACTTTAATTTATGCATAGCTTTATTCCTCCGGAGCGGTTTTTCCCCTATCTCACCTGGACAGAAGTTCAAGCCATGCCCGATAAAGCCAATGTGGTGCTAGTGCAGCCTCTAGGCGCGATCGAGCAGCATGGGCCGCATTTGCCGCTAATTGTGGATGCAGCGATCGGGGAGGCTGTTTTGGGTAAAGCGTTGCAGCAGCTAGAGGCGAGCGTTCCTGCCTATGCCTTACCACCGCTGTACTATGGCAAGTCCAACGAGCACTGGCATTTTCCGGGCACAATTACGCTCAGTGCTCAAACTTTATTGGCAACAATCAGCGAAATTGCCGAAAGTGTCTACAGAGCGGGATTCCGTAAGTTAGTGCTGATGAACTCCCACGGTGGACAGCCCCAAGTACTGGAAATTGCGGCGCGGGATTTGCATGTCAAGTACGAAGATTTTAGTATCTTTCCTTTGTTCGTTTGGCAAGCTCCACACATTGCCAAAGAACTCCTCAGTCCTCAAGAACTGAAGTTGGGCATTCATGCGGGAGATGCGGAAACCAGCTTGATGCTGGCGATTTTACCAAACCAAATTCGGATGGAAAAGGCGATCGCGGAATATCCGCCAGAGCAGCCCGGAAGTCTTTTGAGCATAGAAGGTAAACTACCTTTCGCTTGGACTACGCGAGACTTGAGCCAAAGTGGAGTAATTGGTGACCCAACGACTGCCAGCGCCGAAAAGGGCGATCGCCTCCTGGAGTCGCTGGCAGCAGGTTGGGTCCAAGTTATCCGAGATGTGTATGCGTTTCAGCCGCCTCAACAACGCTAGCAGGACCATTTGCTAAAACTTCTCGACGCCGCCACACTTGGCTGATTCCCAAACCCGCTAAGGCTAGAAGCCCCCAAGCAGTCGTGGGTTCAGGGACAGAAGCTGAAGCCTGGCTGGTAGATCGCAGGGCTGTCAAAGTTGCGGAGTCTGGAGCTGACGCAGATTTGAGGGCCGCAAAGGTTGAAGTTGCCAAATCTGCGCTGGCAGGTTCAGGTGCGGCGAAAGCTGCTGCGGTTGTCGGTGAAGATAGAGCAACGAGGTTGTCGAAGGCGAAATTACCAATCAATTGGTGAGCGACTGTGGTGGGATGGATTCTATCCCAAAACAAATACTCATTGGGGTTACTACAAATGCTGAATGGTTGTTGAACAAAACAAGAATCGGTGACATTGGTCAAGCCAAACTGAGACGGTTGGTTGATGACCTGCTGAAACAAAGCATTGACATCAAGCGGAATGATATTGGCATCAAAACCAGGCGATCGCTCTAAGCGCCTCATTTGGCGAAAGAGGAAATTATTGTGAGCTTTGGATAAGGCGTTCAGCCTCGGGGCATCAGTGGTAGTACGGGTTAGCGGTAAAGTGCCTAAATCTGGTAGATTCACCACCAGAATATTTTGTGCTCCAGCCGCCTCTAGCGCACTAACTGCTGTAGTAATGTTGGTGACAGAGGGCTTGGGATTGGTAAAGGGTTGAAAAGTACTTTCTGTTGGTAGATAGTCATTCGCACCAGCCCACAGCACAAAGAGCGCATTCGGATTAGCAGGAAGCTGCAAGCTAAGAAACTGGGCAATTTGCTGTTGCAGCGCTGGGAAAAGGGGAACTACAGTATTGGCTGTGCCTGAGGTGGCACCCCCAAAAGCAAAATTGGCTCCTTGCAGCGGCGGGTTTTGAGCCGAAAGCTGAGTGATAGAGACAGGGCTAAGACCCAATTGACCTGCTAAGTATTCCGCCCAAACAGGGCCATTGCTAAATCGCTCAGCATAAGGAGGGCTAGGGGGCACTAACCCGGCTGATGCTCTATAGGCGTTACCAGGATCGCTCAGACTATCGCCAAAAAAATACACTTGATTGAAGCTTAGGGTGGCGGCAGTGCTGGGCTGGCTAATTAAGGTCAAGCTGCCGATCGCGATCGCAGCTCCCGAAATTCCTGTTAGTACTGTTCTCATAAAGCCTGTTCAATCTAACTTTGTAGAAAATTCGTTGCAAGAACGATCTTTAGTTTGTAGCAAGCTTTACGTAAAACCACTCAGTATTCGAAATAACTTCACAGGAAATTCACCACTCAATCAAAAACCGATGTTACAACAGGGGCTAAGGAAGTGAAGTCTCAGTTATGTCGCAAATGCGATCGCCAGGATGAGCTTCCTGCCCCTACCCTATCCACAGTCTAAAAATTGTAACTTTAGATACTATTCCTGTCTTGATTTGATTACATTGGAGTTAGAAGACATTTCAACTTCTGCATTTCAGCCACGGTTTTCCAGTCACAGTATTTCCAGTCACAGCATTTAGTTCTGTCAGTCGAGGTTTTAACTATGCCTGAGCTTACCTGCACAGTTCCAGTTCCCCGAACTCCTCAAGAGTTGGACCAAGCTATTAAGCGCTATCGGAATACCGATTTACACGGCTACGAACTTTTCTGCCAATGGCAAGCCATCTGCGAAGGCTCAATGCAGCAAGACTTTTCTGAGCCCGGTGCAGACACGGTTCCCGGTGAAGACAGCTATTAAGCCTTTGCTAACATAATTGGCAGATCTTTCCTGAAAAGCTAAAGCTCTAGAGCGTAGGTAATACAGTAGCGACCCCCGCAGGGTCAATGAATTACCAAGCTCTAGAACAGGTCATGAGAAATAAGTTTTTGGTATCTCTAGCAGGGCTGGCGATCGCCTTCATCGGTTTCACGGCTGCGACTGCTACTGTGCCCAGTCCTTATCAATGGCTGCTCTTAAGCAAACTAGGCGCTCAACCCAATCCCAATCTTTGCCAAGATGCTGCCGCCATGAGGCGTTATCTGAATAGTGGTGGCAATCCCAATGCAATGACTACCCTCGGCCAGGGAAGTACTGAGCAGCAAGTCTCTTTATTGGGCTGTGCCAATCCACAGGTAGCAGAGTTATTGCTGGCTCAGCCAGATTTAGATTGGTATCAAGCCTTATATGATGCTGTGTCCCGCTATAGTGGCAACAGCGGCAAGCTCACGATAGAAACGCTTCTCGAAAAAGGAGCTGATGTTAATTATAAATTTGAGTCCGGCAAGACGCTCCTGCATCTAGCCAAAACCCAAGCGATCGCCCAATTGTTAGTCACAAAAGGGGCGGAGATTAACGCCAAGGATCTAAACAACAGCACACCCCTGCATGTAGCTGCCACGGACGCAACCACCAGAAACATCGTTAAGCTACTTTTAGCACAAGATGCCGAGGTGAATGCCCGCGATCGTGAAGGCAAAACGCCATTACATGCAGCAACAGCAACAATCCAAAATACAGAAACCGTGAAGCTCCTGCTAGCTTCTGGTGCTGAGGCTGGAGCCAAAGCGCAGGACGGCAACACTCCCTTGCATGGAGCCGCCATAATGCGCCTCGATGTGGCAGACCTACTACTACGCCAGGGAGCTAACCCAATGGCTAGACGTAGAGATGGCAGAACCCCACTCTCCTTAGCCGTCGAATTCTCCTCGCCAGCAATGGTAGAACTGCTGCTGAGCCAAGGAACTAATGTCAATTTGCCAGATGGTTATGGCATGACTCTGGTGCATTGGGCAGCGAGATCTAGCCAGATGGAAACTCTCAAGCTAGTTTTGGCGAGAGAAGCTGATGTTCGGGTTAAGCGCAAAGACGGCATGACTCCTCTAGCGATCGCCGCGCAATTTCCAGATGCGAAAGGAGACAAAATCAAGTTGCTGCTGGCCCAAGGCGTAGATGTAAATGCCAATGATAACCAAGGCAAGACAGCCCTACACCATTTAGCTGCCACCCCTGCCATTGAAAAAAGAAAAGCCTTTGAGCTTCTCTTAGCCGCAGGAGCGGAAATTAACGCTAAAGATCGCGCTGGCAATACACCGATACAGTTAGCTAAAAAAGCTGGTCTTCAAGGAGAAATCAGCCTTCTCAGAAGTCGTGGCGCAATTGAATAGAGCCAACAACTCACAAGACTAATGCGACACCAAACTCTGGTCTATCCGCTTAATTGCCCGCTTAATCAGCCTGACTCCCTTAGGATTACCGTGAGCTAAACACAGCTCTTCGGCGTGCTGCAAGTGATCTAAACCTTGATCCACATCTCCTTGCTTGCTCAATGCTACACCTAGGTTGTAATGAGTTTCCGCAGAGTCAGGAGCCAGATCGAGCGCTTCTTGAAATTCCTCGATCGCCTTATCTAGTTTTCCTTGTCGCCCTAGAGCAACACCAATCTGATAATGCATTTCAGCCGAAAGCTCGTAGGTTTGCTCCAAGCTGAAGTGATGAGATCCATGCGTTGCCTGTTGCGGTTGCTGTTGCTGGCGTAGGTGCTCAGCAGCTTTTCTAGCAGCGCTAGTGAGTTGAGCTTGAGATTCCTGCACTTTTTGTTTAGCTGTCTGAGCCGTGTCAGCTAACTTCGCTTGAGATGACTGAACAACCTCCTGAGCTGAGTCAGCCATATGAGTTGCAGAAGTCTTAACTTGTTCAGAAGCATCCTTGACAGTGCTAACTACTCCTTCGATGGCATGGGTGGTACTTGGGCTGTCGTCATTGCTAATGGCCGCTCCAGCAATACCTCCCACCACAGCACCGATCGTGGCTCCGACGCGACCCGCAAATAAGCGTCCAATCGCAGCGCCTGCGACACCACCACTCACAGCCGCCGCAACTGTCGTTGTGACTGGATCTGTGCCGAGTTGCTCAGCCAAAGTATGACTTTCTGCATGGTCCAAGTGGGATGGCGCGGTCGTAAGGTCATCAGCCTCAGAGGGGTGGTTAAAAGGTTGGATGCCACTGCTAGTCATAGTTGTCTCCACTTGCTAAAAATCGGCTCGCTGCGATGTCTCGTCTGATAAATATTTATTATTTGCTTACCAATCTACCGAACTCACGCAGCTAGTTCACCGAGCAAAAGAGAGACTGTTGCACCCTGTGAGTCAGCCCACGGTTATACGCCGTAATAGGCAAAGCCCGAGAAAAGTGAAGTAAGGCGATCGCTCACCAACCGCTCACTGACCCGATTCAATTCTGATGGTTCTCTGCCAGCTAGGAACCAGAGCGCGACGCGCTGAAAGAAGAGTTTCTCAGTTCACAGAACCAGGATGGTTTAAGATGTCTGCTGATGCAATTCTATTTAATTGCTCTTAACGTCCAGCTTGGGGTTGTGCCTCAGCCTAGAGCAGGGAACTTTATGGGAATACTTTGTTTCAATCAGTGAATTGGTTGAAGAATTTGAACTGCCGTGGGCTGCATCAAGCCAGTTTTGTTTAGTCCTGTTCTTGTGCGTCTGAAGGAGTGTTCCACCTTTCCATGAGATTTTCGCGACTGTTGCCCTCTGTATGTCATCAGAGCCAAATTCCCAAGCCTCCCTCTTGGAAGTCTTACTACCGCGGTTTTGTAGCTACTGCTGCCTTGACAACCAGCCTCATCAGCCAAACCGTCTGGACCCAACCCCCTCAAGCCCAAGCAGCAGCCTACTGTCAGCTTTCAGCCGAGGCGATCGCGCAAAAAGAAGCAGCTCGCCAAGCAGCCATGAAAGGGGAAGAGAAAGCTAAAGAGCGTTACAAAGCTTTAGTTCGTGAGCATGCAGCTCAAATGCAGCAGTGCCGTAGCCGTACTTGGCCGCAAACACAAGCCGTTTGGTTGCGCCTCTATCCCTGCGATCTCCAGCCAGGGGCGCTAGAAAGCGTCATGGATCGCATCATCAATCGTGGCTACAACCAAGTCTATGTAGAAGTTTTCTACAACGGGCAAGTCTTGTTGCCAATGGCGGAGAATCCCACAGCTTGGCCTTCAGTGGTCCGAGTTCCAGGTTCGGAAAAAGCTGATTTGCTAGCGCAAGCAATCCAGAAGGGCCGTGAGCGAGGGCTGAAAGTCTATGCCTGGATGTTCACGATGAACTTTGGCTATTCTTACTCGCAACGTCCCGATCGTCAGCAAGCGATCGCTCGCAATGGCAGCGGCGAGACGACAACGACCACCCGCAGTATTTTTGACCCCAACGGGGAAACGGGGGTGGTGATTGCAGATGAAACTTTTATCGATCCTTATAGTATTCAAGCCAAACAAGATTACTACCAAATGGTGCAAGCGGTAGTCCGTCGCCGTCCAGACGGGGTGCTGTTTGACTACATTCGCTATCCCAGAGGCACAGGTGCCGCTTCGATTTCCAGTAAAGTTAAAGACTTATGGATCTATGGCGACTCAGCCCAGCAGGCTCTATATCAACGCGCTTTGAACAATAAAGGTTTAGAGCTAATGCGACGATTCTTGGGGCGCGGGTATATTACGGCGGGCGATGTAGCTGCGGCAGATAAGCTGTATCCGCAAGAGGCAGAGCCGATGTGGCAGGGGCGCACTCCCTCTAGATTACTTAAGGCATTGCCCGCCGCCCAACGCCAACCCGTGCTGCAACAGGAGTTGTGGCTCTTGACAGTCGCTCATGCGCTGCAAGGAATTGTAGACTTCTTGAACCTGGCGATCTCACAAGTGCAACAGCAAGGAATTGCGTCGGGAGCTGTCTTTTTCCCGGATGGCAATCAGACAATTGGGCAAGGGTTTGATTCTCGATTGCAGCCGTGGGAACGCTTCCCAACTTCGATCGAGTGGCACCCAATGTCCTACGGCGTTTGTGGTGACCCTAGCTGTGTGGTGTCTTTGGTGCGGCGGGTGGTGAGTATGTCTCCTCCAGGGACCAGAATTACCCCGGCGATCGCAGGAGCGTGGGGACAGTCTCTTGGCAACCGTCCGTCTCTGGAACTTCAGATGCAAGCGATTCGCCAAGCTGCTCCACAAATTAACGCAGTGAGCCACTTTGCCTATTCCTGGCAAGAACCTCAGTCTGACCGCGATCGCAAATCTTGTAAAGCGAGGTAGAGACAGAGCTAGGGCTGGTTCTCTCTGGCCCTCTCTGTGGCCCCCGTACTGGCCCATTGAGCGATCGCTTGAGTTAGCCCTGGCAAAGTGTATTCCTGCGCTTCAACCTCGACTCGGCCAAAGCGTTCTAGACAAGTTTTGGAAGTTTGGGGACCAATGGAAGCAATACAGGCCCTTTGGAGTTCGTCAATCAGAAATGAATGTCCTAGGGCTGCTTCGACGAGCTGGCAGAAATGTTTCACGGTTTTGGAGCTAGCGAAGGTGACGATATCCACAGAACCCTGTTGTAAAGCATTGAGAGCAGCAGGGGCGATCGCACCAGGGCAACCCGACTGGTAAGCCGCTACCTCCACCACTTCCGCACCTTGAGCGGTGAATTCTTTCACCAGGACTTCTCGCCCCCCACTCTCAACTCTAGGAAATAGAATTTTTGCACCTTGCAGGCTAGCTTCGGGAAAGTGAGTCACCAAGGAATCTGCGACAAAATCGGGTGGAGTGAAATCTGCGTTCAGGCCACGTTGCCCCAGGCTGGCAGCGGTTTTCTGGCCCACTACGGCAATTTTGACTCCTGCCAAGGTCCGCGCATCCTTGCCTTGAGCGGCCAAACGCTCAAAAAAGTAATCCACAGCGTTGGTTGAGGTGAGCACCAGCCAGTTAAAGGTAGAGAGCTGGGCGATCGCTTGATCCAGCTCATCCCAACTCGACGGTGGACCAATCTCCAAAGCGGGCATTTCTACCACTTGGGCACCAATGGCTTGCAAGCGATCGCAAAACTCGCTCGACTGACCCACCGAGCGAGTCACTAAAACGGTCTTACCCGCGAGGGGCAGTGGGGTTGTTAGGGCTTGTTCAGGAGTGCTAACCACAGTTTCAGTTGTAGGTAACAGAGAATGCAGCACCAAACCGTTCACAGAGTTTGGCTGTGTATCATTCTGCCTGTTTATGGGCGATCGCAGGTAGTCCCGTAGTCCCACAACTTCACCAATGGTAATTACGCAAGGAGACAGAGACACCCCTGTTGTTTGCGCCACAATGGTTGCCAAGGTGCCCACCCAAACTTGTTGCTGGGGTCGTCCTGCCCAGCGCACGATCGCGATCGGGGTATCGGATGATTTTCCTTGTTGCTGCAACCGCGCCACAATCTCAGCTAAGTTTCTGCCACCCATTAGTAAAGTGAGGGTTTCGATTTGAGCTAAAGCAGACCAATTGAGTGCTTCTAGGTCGTGAGCGGTGGCGACAGCAAAGCAGCGGCTCAAGGTTACATCGGTGAGGGGAATGCCTGCAAATAAAGGGGCCGCGATCGCAGAAGAAATCCCTGGCACGACTTCAAACGCACAATCAGCCGCAACCAAAGCCTGAATTTCTGAAGTAGAGCGACCAAAGATAAACGGATCACCACTTTTCAATCGCACTACTTGTTTTCCTTGCAGGCAATGCTCCACCAACAGGCGATCGATCTCAGCTTGAGGTGTACTCGGTTGCCCACCCCGCTTGCCCACATTCAGTTTCAAGCAGTTCTTTGGGACGAATTGCAGTAACTCTTCCTCGGCCAAGGCATCGTAAACCAGCACCTCAGCTTGCGTCAGCAGTTGGTAGCTGCGCACCGTCAGGTAAGCCACATCCCCTGGCCCCGAACCCACTAGATAAACTTTGCCTCCCTGCTCAATCATCTTCACCCCTCCCCAACCTCTCTCCGTTTCGGGGAGGAGCTTTTGGTTCCCCATATCCCTCGTATGGTTCTGGTTCCCCCTTCCCCTATAGGGAAGGGGGTTAGGGGGTTAGGTTCTCTATGTGACCGCTTCGTGTTCATTAAATCGTGCAAGTGCTGATACCAGCTAAAACAAGCTAAGTTGGGCGGGCGGCTGGTCGAAGCTATCCCACGGTAAGACAGGGACGGGTACGCCTTGTTTTTCCAGCAAGTGTTGAAAGGCTCGGGCATAACCGGGCGATTGCGCCTCTTGAGGACAGTGCATAAAGAAATAAACGCGAGTGCCTTGACGTAGCCACTGGTCTACATGCGTGACCCACTCCGCCCAATATTCCTCATTAACTTCGCGCTCTGGATGGTTGATGAAGCGAACCAAACTAAACGGAGCGGTCACACTAGGTTGGAGGGGAAGTTTAGGTTTGCGTCGTTCCGAGTTGAGCTGCGGATCATTAGAGCCATTGTAGACAGCGCGAGTGTCAAGCAAAACTCGTCCCACGCCCAACTCCTCCAGAATCGCAGTAAGTTTGGTGGCATGAGTTGGCTTAAACCAATCCAGGTGGCGCACTTCCAGAGCTAGAGGCGCTGTTTTGCGTGGCCATGCCTGGAGAAAGGCAGTGAGGTCATCAATCCAAGCAGGACTATAGCTGGGTGGCAACTGCACAAACATTGGCCCCAAGCGATCGCCCAACCCTTGCATGTGTTCTAGAAAGCCTAAGGCTGCGGGAATTTGGGGTGCTAGCAAACCTTGGTGAGTAATGTCGCGGGGTAGCTTGAGACAAAACTCAAAACCAGGGGGTGTGTCAGCCGCCCATCGAGCTACCGTTTCCGCATCAGGCACCGAGTAAAACGTGGTGTTGCCTTCAACCGTGGTGAAGCGGCGACTATAAAGTTGCAGAAAATCGGTAGGACGACTCTTGGCAGGAAACAAGTCACCCACCCAATCTTTGTAAGCCCAAACGGCACAGCCTAGAAAAAAGTTCATGTTTTTGATCCTAGACTGAAACCTCCCTCCGGATTCACTAAGACCCGCTTCACATTTTCGCTTTTCAAGCCTGGAACGTCTGGAATCTCTAGAGCAAGTAGTTAAAACGGAGAGGGTGGGATTCGAACCCACGGTCTCTTTCGAGACACTCGATTTCAAGTCGAGCGCATTCGACCACTCTGCCACCTCTCCAGGCGTTTGGTTAAGGTGCCAATCCATTTAGAGGAACCCAAACCGAAGAATATTCTAACCCGTTCGGCTGCAAACTGTTAGGTTTTTGTTGCAATCCGGTATTTTTCCTACACTGCTTCGGCTACGGCATTGGTTTTGCGGTACATCAATTGCTCTGAAACCACCTCAAAATCTTGATTCACCCAAACCAAAGACGCTTGCTCTACCACTCCCGCTTGCAGAGAAACTAAAGAGAAATTGCGTAAGCGATCGCCCTCTGCCTGCTTAATCCGAGGCACGTTGGCGGCGTTGAGGTAAATGGTGCCTTTAGCGTCTTCATAAATAGACGTTCTTAAGCGCTCTTTGGTGTGACGGAGATTATGGTGCATGTGCCCAAACGTAACCAAGGGGACTGCTTTACCAAGAAGATGGCTTTGAGCGATCGCGGCAGCAAAGTCAGGATCGCCATAATCTCCCCCAATGGGCATCCAATCTCGGCCACAAGGGTCTTCTGGGCGATCGCCGAGTCCGGTAGGGCCGCAGTGACCTAAGAAAATCACCGTTTCGTAAGCTGTACTTTGGACTGCTTCTAAAATCTTGGCAGTGGATTCTTGGAAACTGGTCACTCCATAGCGATCGCGATAAAACTGTTCGTTTTTCCAGGAGGAACCACCCCAGCTAAACGGACGACTACCCACCACAGTTAAGTTAAAAGCGGGAAAATCGAGTTTGCTGTAGCCGACATGGGTTTCACCGAGCAGGTCTAGCTGGTCTTGCACCCAGTCTTCTTTGGTGCGATCGTAGGGACACTTTTTTCTACCCCAGTCAGAGGCGCTGTACCAAGCATCGTGGTTGCCCATAATTGCGGCTTTGGGTAAGTCTACGGCAGCGATCGCCCGAACCACTTCCACGGATTCATTGCCGAAGTCGCCCACAAAGAGCGCTAAATCCACGCCTAAGTGCTTCAGGGCTTGCCCATCCTCAGCTTCCCAAGCATCGTGGACATCGCCAATCACTGCAATTTTGATAGTTTGGTTGCGATCGCTCTGACTGCTCATGCCTATTCCTTTTCGTCGCTAGGGGTTGACTAAAACAACCCTTTTCCAGGATAGGCAAGCATCGGGCTTTTTAACAGAACTTTAGGGCAGAGTTGTAAAAAGGTCTATTTTGTAGGCAAGTGGCTGAGGGTTGTAAATGAGAGATGAGTGGTGCGATCACCTGATAGTTCTAGCTAACTGAATTAATAGGTGACATAAGCATTACTATTCAGCTCTTTGGGAGCGACGCAATTCTGTTCTAGAAATAAAATTAAATATAAATCATTTCTGAGGATTTCAAGTCTAAAAATACAGTTGTTTGCTGAAGCTATGAGCCCTTCAGGAAAGCAGTCTAATTAGAAGCCAATGCTTAACTAAGCCTCAAACTTAGAAGTTTTAAATAATTTAGGCTCAGGATTTTCTTCAACATAAAATACAATTTCAGATGGCAGAGTTTACCAGGGTTTATGTATTAAACATATTTTTCAGAAGTCCAACCTAGCTCCTCAGCAATAAAAACTAGTTCATTTAAACACTTAAAAAATTCTTGAAATGTGCCTATTGGTTTAACGGCAGGCTCTTCCGAATCGCGTGTCTCCCATAAACTCAGATTGTTATATTCAAAATCCAATTTGTACTCATGAGTATTAGGGTAGACGACTACCATCAACTGCACTCCCTTCGTAAGCTTACAAAACACATCCAACTTTGGATAAGGCTCCAAAAGTGCCCACAGGATAAAGTAGTTATCTTCGTAAACTGCATCAACGCTGAATACTGCGTGAGTTCCTTCTACAAGGTATTTTAGCCAGTAAGGCAGGTCAGTCATGTTTTTACTTGAGAGTGAGATCATATAATAAAATTTTATTCTCAGTGATGGTGCAATTTAGAGAAGCAATACTGTATTTGCCTTTTGGTAGAAAATACTATAATTGAAGTACAATAGGATACTTCACACTTCTTTGCACTCTAGGCGGCTTGCAACTGTGTTTACCACTGCCCTTCCTCAGCAACGCTCCAACCCATCCACCGCTTTTCCTCAAGACTTGTTCGCAGCGATTCAAGCGCTGAAGCAAGAACTAAACGCCATTATTCTGGCTCACTACTACCAAGACCCAGACATTCAGGATGTCGCCGACTACCTAGGGGATTCACTGGGCCTTTCGCAACAAGCTGCCCAAACTGATGCGGATGTGATCGTGTTTGCCGGGGTCCACTTTATGGCGGAAACTGCCAAAATTCTCAACCCTAACAAGTTGGTGTTACTTCCCGACTTGGACGCAGGTTGTTCCTTGGCAGACAGTTGCCCACCCCAAGCCTTTGCCGAGTTCAAAGCGGCCCACCCGAATCATTTAGTGGTGTCTTACATTAACTGCACCGCTGAGATTAAGGCGATGAGCGACATTATCTGCACCAGCTCCAATGCGGTCAAGATTGTGCGCCAAATTCCTGAAGACCAACCAATCATCTTTGCACCCGATCGCAACTTAGGCCGCTATGTAATGGACCAAACTGGGCGAGATTTGGTGCTGTGGCAAGGAAGCTGCATGGTACACGAAACTTTTTCTGAGAAGAAGATTGTGCAGTTGCAGATGGAGCATCCCGACGCGGAAGTAATTGCTCACCCGGAATGTGAACCTGCTGTGTTGCGTCATGCTCAATACATTGGTTCGACTACGGCATTGCTGAAGTATGCAGAGCAAAGCGATCGCCAATCTTTTATTGTGGCGACGGAACCAGGGATTATTCACCAAATGGAGAAGCAAGCGCCTCAGAAACGGTTTATTCCTGCACCACCCATGAATAACTGTGCTTGTAATGAGTGCCCACACATGCGGTTGAATACGCTGGAGAAGTTGTATTTGGCGATGAAGCAGCGATCGCCGGAGATTACGTTACCGGAAGATGTGCGGGTAAGAGCACTGCGTCCAATTCAGCGGATGCTGGAGATGAGTTAAACGTCTTTAGTTAAATATCTTTGAGAAATCCGAGCCTTGGAGGCACTCGCTCCCAAACCCCTGCTGAGGGACGGTTGCGTCCCCCAGACCCCCTCTAAACGAACGTAACGGCAGTGTTTCGAGGCTTGGGGTCTTACCTCTTAACTTCTGGCTCCCCTTCCCTCTAGGGAAGGGGGCTGGGGGGTTAGGTTCTCTACCCATTAATAAAGTGCTGAATTTGCACGACTAACAGCTCGACAATGCCGTCTTGGGTTTCGAGGCTGGTTTGGGCTTCGGCTTCAACTCGCTGGACGGCGTCGGGTGACAGGTTTAGTAGGCTTTTTAGGCGTTCGTAGGCTTTGGCTTCTTCTTCGTTGATTTCCGGTTCGTTGGGGGTGCGAGCGCTGGAGCGGATGACTTCGTAGCCTAGGCGTAGCACTAATTCGCGTTCTTCCTGTCGATCGAGTTTTGGGATGATCTCTTCTAGGGGAATGTTTTGAAGTAGATAGTCTCGCAATTCCTGTTGCAATCTCTGCTGCTGTTTAGGGTCGTTGGCAAACAAGCGGCTGAATTGGTCGAGCATGAGGTCAATTTCTTCGGTAGCCAGGTGGCCGTCAGACCAAGCCATTGAAGCCACAGCTCGCAACAGATTCATCTGGCGAGGGGTAATGGATGGAGGCGGTTGAGTCGGCATAGTTTCCCTCCCATCGGGAAGCGTCAAGAAGTGGACAAACATCAAATGCTTGCCCTCACGCTAACATACAACTCCTGAGACGCTGAAGGAGTTGATGTGCTTCTTAATGAGTTCTGGGATTGAGCTAGGCGATCGCTTTGAGTGGAACTCCTAACCAACTCGCAAAGTTTTGTTCTTGAGTGGCTGAGGGGTTTTCAACTGCGACAATCTGGTAACGGGTAGGGCGGGGTGCCGCTAAGGTAACGGTGCTGCTGCGTAGCTCGTCTTGATGGAAGTGGGTAATCTCGACGCTTTGTCCGGGTTGATAGTCTTTAAGGCGATCGCTCAGTTGATCTGCACTGATCCGGAAGCCGTTGATCGCTAGCAATTCGTCTCCAGCATCAATCCCTGCTTGTTGAGCAGGTGAACCTGTCTCGACAAACTTGATCAGTTCGCGGCTATTTTCGGTTTTGACCGTTAAACCTAAGAATGGGGGTTGATCGTCGCTTTCGTTCTCGGTTTGCAAGCGCAAGCCAAAGGGTTCTAGGAAAGTATCAAAAGGGAGTTCTTCAGTGCCATCGACGTAGCGGGCAAAGAAGTCGGATAAGTCGGTGTCGGCGACGGTTTCTAAGGTGGCTTTTAGCTGCTCTGGTGTGAAACCAATTTCGTCTTTGCCAAACTGTTGCCACATTTGTCGCAGCACGTCGTCGAGCGATCGCTGGTTACCATGCCGTTGCCGAATCAGCAGATCCAGCAAGAATGACACCATTTCGCCTTTGAGGTAATAGGAGATTTGCGAGTTGGCGCTGTTGGCGTCGGGGCGATACAGCTTGATCCAGGCATCAAAGCTGGATTCACTGGCGGGCTGGACTTGCCGACCAGGTGTGGTTTGCAGGCGGGTAATTTCTTTGCTTAAGTTGCTGAGCAGGGTTTTGGCGTCGTAAATCTCAGCTCGGAAGGGGATGTTGAGGTCGTAATAGCTGGTGGTGCCTTCGCTAAACCACAGTGAAGTGGTGTAGTTTTCTTGCTCGTAGTCAAATACTTCTAGTGCCTTAGGCCGAATCCGCTTGACGTTCCACAAATGGAAGAATTCGTGCGCGACTAACTGCATGAACCGCTGATACTTCTCTTTCGCGCGGAAGGCAAAGCGGGGGTAGTTGAGCGAGCAAGCGTTTTTGTGTTCTAAGCCGCCGTTGCCTTGGGGGGATAGGTGTAGCAAAAATAGGTAGGAGTCGTAGGGTAGGCCACCGAATAGCTCAGCTTCTACGTCGATAATTTTTTGTGTGTCTTGAATAATCCGCTCAGGGTCTGTATTGCCTTGGCCCCAAATCACGAGTTGATGAGGCTTACCCTGGGCTTCAAATTCGTACAGGGCATGGGTGCCAATTTCAAACGGGCTATCGACTAGAGTGTCAAAATCAGCCGCGTAGAAGGTATTGACTTGACTTGGTACGGTAGGGAGTGGAGTCGCGACTTGCCAGTTGGGGGAGGGAGGGGCGATCGCAACTTGAATCGGTTGGTGCTCAAATCCGGGCAGGTAGAAGAACAGCGCAGCTCCGTTAAAGTAGCCGTGGGTACCGTCTAGATGGTTGGTGCGGACAGATAGCTCGTTGGCAAAGACGCGATAGCGAACGGTAATTTCTGACTGACCCACCGTGTCTACTTGCCAATGGTTTTTGCTGACTTTGCGCCAAGGCAAAGCCTTTTGACCTGTCGCGCTAAAGTTTTGCAGATGTTTGGCGTATTCACGCACCAAGTAGGAACCAGGCGTCCAGACAGGTAGCTTTAGATCCAAAACTGCTGAGGCCCATCCTTGTACTTGCAAGGTGACTTCAAACAGGTGAGTTTGGGGGTTGGGCATTGCCACCTGGTAGCGAATCTCCAGGTTGGTGCGGGGTGAGTTGCTAGGGCGCGTCTGCGTCGCTTCAGTCATAGTGGATAGTTAAGCAGCAAGAAGTGTCAGCAAGGGTTTGAGCTAGCAGCTCTAGCGAGCCTAAGGCATTACTCAACCCATCCCTTCAGGGTAGGTCATTCTGCAAAACTTGGCGGTTTAGGCTTTGCCAGCTAGATGGGCCAGTTGTTTCTGATGCACCAAATGAACTACTTGGTTCGCTGAGTCAATTTTGATCCACCCTTTGTCATTGAGTTTTTCCATAATCTTGGCGGTTTCTTCTACGCCAATGTCAGCCACGTCTGCCAAGTCTTGAAAGGGAATATTGAAGATCTCGGTGCCTTTGTTAGAGGCTTGACCGTAATTTTCGCCCAGAGAAACGAGGGTATTGGCGAGTTTGACGGCAGGAGGCTGATGCCGCATTTGAAACCGGATGTTGGTTTGCCGCAGCCGTCGCACCATCAGTTGCAGCATGCGATGGTGAAGCTGGGAGTCTTTGAATAAGGTTTGGATAAATCGCTGGGCCGAGATGCTCATTAGCTGAACGGCTGAGAGAGCGATGACATCGGTGGAGCGGGGAGATTCGTCCAAGATGGCCATTTCACCGAAGAAGTCCCCTTGACCCAAAATTGCCAAGGTCAACACATCTTCTCCAGCGTGACGACGCACTTTCACCCAACCGGAAACCACAAAGTAAACCGCGTTACCCCAAGCGTCTTCCATTAAAACCGCACGGCCCGCTGGGTAGTCGTGTTCTGTGGCAATGGACATGAGCCATTCCAAGGTTTCGGGGTTGGCGGCGTTAAAGAGAGGAAAAAGCTCGTTAAAAGCTTCAGTCTGCATGAAGGATCTTTAGGATAGGACGTAGGATTAGCAGCAATTCAAAACTAGAAAACCGAGGCTCTAGAGGGAGCAGTGAAGATGCTGTTCCTCTCTACGATGATAGGGCGGGTGGATGTAGCTAAAGCGGGAATTTACGGATTCTTGAGTGTGGGTCTCGGTAATATTAGCGATCGCTAGGTAGCAGAGTTTAGGAGTTAAAGTCCTAGTTTTTGCTGTCTAACCTGTTCTCTCTATGTTACAGCTTGCGGTTGAGGGCTTGAGTGAGAGTCTGTTGCTAAGGTTCATGAAGCACCCTGAAGAATATTTTTGAAATAAGAAATATTTGATGCTTTGGTGGACGGGCTGTTGGTGTTTCTCAGTGTGAAAGATCAATGGGTTTGATGAGATTACTTTGACTAAATCCGAGCCCTTGGGGGCACCCGCCCCCAAACCCCCGCTGAGGGACGGTTGCGTCCCCCGGACCCCCTCCAAAAGTGTTTTTTTGGCTTTAACCGTAATAAGCAGGTTCGTTACCTGGCTTCCATTTGATGTTGCAGCCGATGCTGGGTGTTTGGTCAGGGTTGATCGGTTGGTTGGCTAGGGCAGCGTCGATCGCGGCTCTGAGGTCTTGGCCTGTAACGAGTTTGTCGTTTCCGGGGCGGCTGTCGTCGAGTTGGCCGCGATAGATCAGTTGGCGGTTAGCGTCAAACAAGAAGAAGTCGGGGGTGCAGGCGGCGGTGTAGGCTTTGGCGATCGCTTGGGTTTCGTCGTAGCACAGGGGAAAGGTGAATCCAAGGGTTTGGGCCATTGTTTTGAGGGAGTCGGGGCCGTCATCGGGGTATTTCTTGGCGTCGTTGGCGCTGATGGCGATGATGCCGAGGTTTTGGGTGGCGTAGTCTTGGCCGAGTTGAGCAAGTTGGTCTTGAATGTGCTTGACGAAGGGGCAGTGCTGACAAATGAACATGACGAGTAGCGCTTGTTTGTCAGCAAAGGTGGATAAGGAAATGGTTTGACCAGACACGACATCGGGCAACTGAAAATCTGGGGCTTGGGTGCCTAGTGCCAGCATGGTAGAAGCGGTGCGGGCCATGTGATCAACTCCTTACAATTCATCTTGAACACCCTTGGCATCTTAACGCCTTCGCTTGGGAAGTTGAGCCAATGGCTTGTAATGTGCTCTAGAGAAACGGTAAAAATTAGAAGCCACGTCGTCTTTGTTTTGTAGCCCGATTGATCATGAAGCTATTTGTTTATCACACGCCTGAGTTGGTTCCGTCTGACGCAATTCCCGATTGCGCGATCGCGATTGATGTCTTGCGAGCCACCAGCACAATGGCGACGGCCTTGGCGGAGGGTGCGGAGGCGGTGCAAGTGTTTAGTGACTTGTCAGAGTTGCTGCAAGTGAGTGAGCAATGGCCTGCTGAGCAGCGAATTCGTGCTGGGGAGCGGGGCGGTGCAACGGTGGAAGGATTCGATATGGGTAACTCTCCGTTGGACTGCACTGCTGCTCGCGTTCAGGGGCGACGGTTGTTCATCAGCACAACTAATGGCACTCGGTGTCTGCAAAAGGTGCAGAAGGCGAAGACGGTATTGGCGGGGGCGCTGATCAATCGTCGCGCAGTGGCTAATTATCTACTAGCGCAACAACCAGAAACGGTCTGGATTGCGGGTTCTGGTTGGGAAGGTAGTTATTCGTTGGAAGATACGGTCTGTGCTGGGGCGATCGCGCATACGGTCTGGACGGAAAGTGGAGCCAAGCTGGATGAGTTGGCGGGCAATGATGAAGTAGTTGCGGCGATCGCGCTTTATACGCAATGGCAAGACCGCTTACTAGAACTACTGCACCACGCTAGCCACGGTCAACGTCTCCTCCGTCTCAATTGCCATGAAGATCTGAAGTACTGCGCTACAACGGACATTTTGGATGTATTGCCAATTCAGCGAGAGATTGGAGTCTTGGTTAGCAAGTAACTGCATCTGCTGCTAGCTCTAGGGCTGGCTCAATCTAGCCACTGCCTGCCAATCGAATTTATCGGCTTTGGGCAGTGGTTGAGGATCAAAAGGTGAGCAACCAAACATCCATCATTCAGCGCAGAGAAGTCAGTTGCTTTGCTGATGAGTTGCACCCATGAGTCATTAGATGATGACAATTGGAAACCAATACCGGTTACGTGACGGTTCGAACCACCATGAATAATGTTTCTGATTTGGTTGTATCTAGAGGCTGTCTCTTAAAAACAGAAACCATTAATGATCAAGAGTTTTACTGGCTAGAGAGTCCGCATTTTACCAGCAAGCTCTACAGCAATCTAGAGGAACTAACCGCTTTAGTCCAAACGCTACCCATTACCTTCAGCTCCGCTCAGCACTATTGGGATGATAGCTTCCGCTGTAGATTTCGCTTCAAGAGCTAGTTGTAATACTTTGGACTCAATCCGCAAGGTCTTGTTGTTAATTGAGCTGGAGAAACTTTCGTAACTGATCCGCGATCGCCTGCTTGGAGTCTCTCCCAGAGCTGTAGTACGAAGTGAGAGGGAGGAGGCGATCGCCGACGGTAAACATCAAGCTGACTCGGTAGGTGCTGCCGTCGCTGTCCCGCGATTCTTCAACTCGCACAGCTTCAATCTCGTGAATTCGCCGCTCAGAAACTTTAGTCCCAAACAAGCCATGACGTTTGAGGAGCAGGCTATCTGAGCTTCGGTCAAATTCACAGACGACAATTTCGCCCATGCCGATGGCGACAGCAAGCCCCGCGATGACAAAAACGCTGCCGAACATAAACATGAACCAGCGGTCGTCCTGTTGGAGCGTTAAGGATGAGGCTTGAGGACTGCTGAGAAAGGTACTGATTTGGGTGGCAATTTCTTGCTTGCCATTTTCTCCAGAGCTGTAGTAATCGGTGAAAGGAACCTCGCCTTGGTTAGTCACCAGCACGACTCGAAAGGTATCCCCATCGCTACTGCTACTCCGTTCCACTTTGGCGCTCTGCAAGCTATCAAGGGCCGTCTCTTGAGCAGCTAGGCCTAGTAGTCCTGCGGCTTTGAGCTGACAATTACTCTGTACGGGTGCAGTACGGTTACAGTTGAGCGTGACGACCTTGCCAAAAGTTGCGATCGCCGCTAAACCAGCCCCGGCAAATATGAGACCAAATAGCCATAACCAGATGGGGCGGTGCAACAGAGTTAATTGATTCGGGGTTTCTTTGACAACTTTCATGGCTACTTAGACGCCTGGATTTGATCAGCGTGCCCAGGTTACTCCTAAGGAATTCAACGTCAGCCATGAAGTTTCCCGAACTGTTGGGCGAGCTGAGTCGCAATACGCTGAGCCGCCCCAGGAGCGCCCATGCGATGCTGGCCGTTATCCGCAATGATTTGCAGGCGATCGGGGTTACTGAGTAAAGCTTCGATCGCTTTTGGTACTTGAGCAGGTTGCTGGACTAGCGTGATGGAACAGCCCAACAAGCGAGTTTGAGCTTCGGCAAAGGCAGGCGTAAATTGCGGCCCTTGCCCGGGTAGAGTGATCGCAGGTTTGCCCAAACCCACAAATTGCTCGGTAGCAGTGCCTGCCATTGCGATCGCCAAATCTGCCAAGTGCAAGCAGTCATTAAAAACTTGTTGGGTGAGTACGAGGGTAGCTTTACGTTGGGTGAAACACAGCGCAGTTGGGTCAGAACTAAAAATATGATTGGTGGTGCTGAGTCGCCAAGCTTGAGCTTCTAAGGGTTCGCGCAGCTTGTCTAGATCCAGGCCAGGGGCGATCGCGCCTAGAAATAACAAAGGGCGATTGGGAAAGGTTTCGAGCATTCTGGCGATCGCTTGGATGATTTGGTGCCAGTTGGCGTAGGCTTCGGGGGGCCGAGAACCGGGCAACAGGGCAATGGTCAGGGGTGGGTTTTCTTGGCTTTTGGTAGCGATCGCGGCGGCACTAGGCTCCAAGCTGTCCATCATCGGGTTGCCGAGGTCGAAAGCAGGAATTGACCAACGCTTTAGCCCAGCATTAGTTAGGTTGTCTCTCGGGAAAACCGCTCGGCATTTAGGGCGGCTCATCAACCAACGTTCCCAAGGTAAATAAACCGAGCCTGACCAAGCTTCCATTTTTTCAAACCAGGAATTCCGGGGCAGTGGGCCTACTTCATCGCGCAGATAATATTCTGACTTGGCCGTGCCCACAAAAGCGTAGGGAGCACCACTCAGCCAAGCGAATAACAGCGGCACAATATCGCCCACCGCCAGAATGACTCCTCCTTCTTTCGCCCAAGTTTTCACGATTTTGATCTGCGCTAGGGTCAGTTGCAGCAAGCCGCCTTTGACGTCCCGCGCCAGTTGGCGACCATCCATATAGACAAAGCCACCGGAAGGCATGGGTTTGACGGGACCAACGATCGCAATATTGTGGTTGATGTAGGCTTGACCTTTGCCGACGAGAGGTAGAGCGGCAATTTCTGGCGCTTGCGGCTGTTGCTGCAAGGCTTGCAAGATCCGCACCGCGATCGCATCTTCTCCGTGACCGTTACTTAGGCAAAGTATCTTCATCTGGTTCAATTAGCAGGCGTAGCAGATTGTAGCAGGCGATTCTCTATGAAGAGGCAGGCCAAGACTCACAACTCTTCTAGACTATCTCAGGGGCTGGCAACTACCGCCAATTGGCTGCAAGACGACCACCGAGATTTTGGTAAGCTAAAGAGTCTCTGGAGCCGCACTCACCCGCGATCGCCCCTTCAAGTTCTCACAAGTTCTCACCAAGTTCTCGCCTCTGCGCCTGCGATCGCCATCAGCGGGGTAGCGAGGCAATGGGTAGCCAAGATGGAATCAATGTCAGCGAACCTCCTAGCCACACCAACTCAATTCTCCTCACTAGAACAAGCGCTGAAACATTTCTTCGGCTATGAAACGTTTCGTCCGGGCCAGCGTGAGATTGTCGAGGCTGCCTTAGAAAACCGAGATGCTTTGATTGTGATGCCGACGGGTGGTGGCAAATCTCTCTGTTTTCAGTTGCCTGCCCTGCTCAAACCCGGTTTAACGGTGGTGGTGTCGCCGCTGATCGCCTTGATGCAAGACCAGGTGCAGGCATTGCAAGACAACGGCATTGGGGCCACGTTCCTCAACAGTAGCTTGCATCCGATGGAGGCGCGATCGCGAGAGGTAGCAATTCTAGATGGCGAAATCAAGCTGCTCTATTTGGCTCCAGAGCGCTTGTTGAATGAGCGCTGCTTGCCGTTTTTAGACTATGTGCGATCGCGCTTGGGCATCGCTGGGTTTGCCATCGACGAGGCTCACTGCGTTTCCGATTGGGGCCACGACTTTCGACCGGAATATCGGCAGTTGCAGCAATTGCGCCAGCGCTACCCAGATGTATCCATCATGGCTCTGACCGCTACAGCCACGGAGCGGGTACGGCAAGACATTATCGAACAGTTGTGGCTGCATGAGCCTTACATACACACCGCCAGCTTCAATCGGCCCAATCTTTACTACGAAGTACGGCCCAAACCTAGCCCTAAGCAAGCTTACAAAGAGTTACTGCACCAAGTTCAACAAACCGATGGTTCAGGGATTATTTACTGTCTCAGTCGCCGCAAAGTCGAAGAGTTGGCCAGCAAGTTGCAGCAAGACGGAGTAGAGGCGTTGCCCTATCATGCGGGGTTGAGCGACGAAGCCCGCGCTACGAACCAAACCCGGTTCATTCGAGATGATGTGCGGGTAATGGTGGCGACGATCGCCTTTGGCATGGGCATTAACAAGCCAGATGTGCGGTTTGTGATTCACTACGATTTGCCCCGCAGCATCGAGAGTTACTACCAGGAATCGGGCCGCGCCGGGCGAGATGGGGAACCTGCTCACTGTACGTTGTTCTTTGGCTTAGGTGACATTAAAACTGTTGAGTATTTGATTGATCAAAAAAACGACGCGCAAGACCAGTTAATTGCACGACAGCAGTTACGGCAGGTCGTAGGGTATGCCGAGGGCACCGTGTGTCGCCGCACGATTCAACTCAGTTATTTTGGCGAAGGCTTTCCAGGGAACTGTGGCAATTGTGATCATTGCCTGTACCCACAACCGATTGAAGATTGGACAATTGAAGCGCAAAAATTTCTCTCTTGCATTGCTCGCTGCCAAGAGCGTTTTGGCATGAACCACATTATTGATGTGTTGCGCGGCTCGAAAAATCAAAAGGTTTTACAAAATAATCACGACAAACTCTCCACCTACGGCATTGGCAAAGACAAGACCGCTGATGCATGGCGAATTTTAGGGCGGGCGTTGCTGCACCAAGGCTTAGTTGAAGAAACCAGCGACGGCTACTCGGTACTCAAACTCAATGCCCAAAGCTGGGAGATCTTGAAGAAGCAGCGATCGCTCTTAATTGCCGTACCCCCCGCTCCTACCTATGCCGATGAAATTGATGCCGATGGCTTGAGAGCTGATGTAGAAGTCCTGTTTCAACGGTTGCGATCGCTGCGGAAGCAATTGGCCGACCAGCAAGCCGTGCCTCCCTACGTGGTTTTCAGTGATTCCAGCTTGAAACTAATGGCCCAACAGCAACCGCAAACCTTGACCGAGTTCGCCAGGATTTCGGGAGTGGGTAGCCGCAAGCTAGAGCAATATGGCGAAAAGTTTACGGCTGAAATCCGGGCTTATCGGCAAGAGCAAGGCTGAGTTTAGCAGGCCAAGTTTAGCGATGATCTCTCTTGGTGCTGATTAACAAGCAAATTTCCTGAAGCTAGTCTGATGGCGACCAGCACAAGCCTAGAGTGATATTCATGACAGCCAATCCTCCCCAAACTCCCTTGGATAGCCTAAACCCATTAGATAGGGCAAACCAGAAGGGCGATCGCAAATCAGTTGTTGCTGCTGGAGTTTTGTTCGGCTTGGGGTTTAGTGGATTTTTTGATGGCGTGGTTCTGCACCAAATCTTGCAGTGGCATCATATGCTCACCAGTGCAGGCTATGCCGATACCACCGTGGCGGGCCTGAAGCTGAATACCCTAGCCGACGGACTGTTTCATGTTGTCACTTATGCTTTTACCCTCAGCGGGCTAGTGGTATTGTGGCGGGCTTTAGAGCGTGGTAATTTGGCTTGGTCGTCAAAAGTGTTTGGGGGAGCCTTGCTGATTGGAGCGGGGACATTTGATGTGGTAGAGGGCATCATCGATCACCACATTCTAGGTATCCACCACGTCAAATCAGGCCCTAATGAATTGGCCTGGGATTTGGGGTTTCTCGCGTTGGGAGCGACTTTAGCCATTCTGGGTTGGCTGCTGCTACGCGCTGGTCAGCAACAACCAACTTACAAATAAAGCAACGCTAGCTTTACTGCTGAGTGGCAGAGCGGCCTTGCTTGGACAGCTTCACCAAGACGAAATAGCTAAGGCAGGCCACGTAGACGAGTAGACCCACCACTCCGAGAAAGCCGAGAAATCGGACGCTGGTGTTGGCATGAAAATACTGCTTGAATAGCAGCGGTGGATCAAACCAAACTCGACAAAATCTTGTATTTAAGGCTGTCTGAGAAATAGCGCATTGCAGGAAAGGCAAGCTGGCTAAAGCTCCTAAAGCGCTATAGACCGTCATGGCCCAACGCCAAGAATTAAATGCCAGCTTTAAAGGAGTCCGGGATTGATCGTTAATCTCTTCGTTGAGATCAACCCAAAACCACAGCGCAATGGGAATGAGTACCCGCGCCATGAGCCCTGAGATAAAACTGAGGGGCACTGCTGCAATCATCAAGTAGACCGTGACGGCTAGCAAGCTCGAAACCCGCCAGTAAATGGTTAACAGATGCTGAATGGTTTCATTTTTTTGCACGAAAGCCCAAATCAGCAGAATTAAAGGAAAGAGGACAGCAAACAGAAGGGCCAGTCGGTAGTCTGTCCAAACTAGCGGTTCAAACCAGAGTTGATCTTGCATAACTCATCTACGGCGGAGTTCACACGGAAAACAATGGCCTCAGTAGAGGCCAAGATTTGCCCCTCTTATCTTAAGACCCTCTGGCGGTCTTCAACAGGCGCATGAACCGAATACAACAAACTACGTAATAAAGTCAGAAGAAGTTACAACTTTAGAAACCAGCACTTGAGGAGCGATCGCAGCTCTAGAATTAGGGCTGTTGTAGTTGGGAGTCTGAGACGAATCAAATACTTGCAATACCTTTAACAACACGGCCACACCTAGGCCAACGATGAGGACCCAAGATATATCATTGCCACGCTCTGCTTCAGAGAGGTCGCGACTAAAGTTGCAAGACAGGCATTGAAACACGTCATTACCGCGTTGCACGAGTCCTTTCTTGCCGCAATTGGGACATTCTGTGATTTGTGCCATAAGTGCCTCCCTGAAATCAGGGCGGTTCTCCTAAAACAGGTTAAAAAATGGTTTGGTCTGTAAAATCAGCGGTCTGTAAAGTCAGGATTTATTAAAATCGCACCTATCTCCATTGCAACAAAATCAACAGCAAGTCCCCTGAGCCTTGCGAGGGAATTCAGCTAGTTCGAGCGACGTATCCTGGGTTGCCATTACTTCCGTCGTCGTGGAGAGCGGGAGATGACCCAAAGGAGACTGGCGCTCAGGAGAGTAAAGGCGATCGCAGCTCCTTGCCATTGCGTTGGACTTGGAGGTTCTGCTTGAGCGAACGGTAGGTTGAAGAAAGCGATCGCGGCTCCGACGACACCCAGCAAAGCGGCTCCAGCAATCAGTCCTGATGCATACAAAACTCCTGCTTCCCGGCGTCGCTCTAAGCTCCGAGGGGGCGACCAAGTTTCCACAGCTAGACGGATTAGACCACCCACCATAATCGGAATTGAAAGGTGAATTGGCAGATACAACCCCACCGCAAACGCGAGCGTGGGCAGGCGCATCATTTCCACACAAGCGGCTAAAGCTGCACCCACTAGCACCAAGCCCCACGGTAAGTTGCCACCCAAAACGCCATCAATCACCAGCCGAATCAAGTTGGCTTGGGGCGCTTTGAAAGCTCCAGAGACAATATCGGCCCGGAACAGCTCCAAAACTGCACTCATCACCAACCCAGTGGTGACGACCCCAACAATTTCGCCAATTTGTTGATTCTGGGGACTGGCTCCGATTAGAAACCCAGTCTTTAAATCTTGAGAAGTATCCCCTGCATTAGCTGCGGCAATACAAACCAAAGCGCCGATGGTGAGCACAGCGACTTTAGCTTCTTGGAGACTATAGGCTGAGCCAAACAACAGCGCACAAATCAGCACTGTCACAATCGTCATTCCCGAAATTGGGTTAGAAGAGCTGCCGATGATGCCAACAATCCGCGAGGAGACCGTGACGAAAAAGAAGGAAAACACGACCACCGCTAAACCTGCTAATAGTCCTAGCGGGCCCGCTCCTCCGGTTCGCAACGGTAAAAACGCCACGAGCAAGCCAATCACAATTAAGCTGGCTGCTACCAGTGACAGCGGCAGATCACGATCCGTCCGCTCAGCTTGCTGAGTACTGCGTTGCTTGAGAGCGATCGCGGTTAATCGAACCGATTCCCACAGTGTCGGGGCAGACTTGACCAAGCTAAACAAGCCGCCAAACGCCACGGCCCCCGCACCGATATAGCGAATGTAGCGGCTCCAAATGCTGAAGCTATCCATATCGGCAATGCGAGCCACGGTTTCCGGTGGAATGGGTGTCGGTACGCCACTACCAAACAAGTAGATCAAGGGCATGATTACCAGCCAACCGATCGCCCCTCCTGCCAAAATCACCGCCGCGATCGCAGGGCCAATAATGTAACCTACCCCCAGCAATTCCGGAGTCACACTCGCCCCAATCGAAGTCCGAAAGCCCGCTTGCGCGATCGCCACATCAGGTTCCGCCGGCCAAAGTCGGCCAAAGCGCTCTAGAGCTGAGTACAAAGCACCCACACCCAGACCGCTAAACAACAGCTTGGCTTGTGGCCCTCCTGCCTGCGATGCCACTAAAATTTCGGCGCAAGCAGTTCCTTCCGGGTAGGTGAGCCGTCCATGTTCCTGCACGATCAGAAATCGGCGCAGCGGGATCATAAACAGCACGCCCAGCAGCCCGCCCAAAAGCGACAGCGGGAAAATCGGCCAGAAACCCGGTGTTTCGCCCCAAAGATACAACACGGGCAAGGTGAAAATTACCCCAGCCGCCAAAGATTCCCCGGTCGAGCCAATGGTTTGAACCATATTGGTTTCGAGCAAACTGCCTTGCCGCAACGCCCGAAACACTGCTACCCCGATCACCGCCGCCGGAATTGAAGCCGAAACTGTCAGCCCCACCTTCAACCCCAGATAAGCATTCGCCGCGCCAAAAAGAATCCCTACCGCCACCCCCACCAGTAACGACTTGGGTGTCAACTCAGGCATCTCGGATTCATTGGGCACCACAGGTGTATAACGTTCCCCTGGAGGCAACGCCTGGTAAGCTTCCCGTGGTAGTACCATCTTCGGCTGCGTCTTGCTTGGCATAGAAACTGATTTTTGTGTTTAGTGAATCGCTAAATTCCGTTTTGCGAAATAGATTATTCAAAATTCTTGACGAATCGCGGTGTCGGAAGTGACGAACTGACTCTAGAAGCGAAGCGATCGCCTGATCCCATCAATTTCTAGCCATGTGACCGCATCCAGTCAGACCCCTAAAACGCTAAACTTTGGAGCGTTAGATCCGCATGACATTCTCGACATTGTCTATGACCGTTTTGCTTGCTGCCGTCGCACCGCAGGTTGCCCAAAACCTGATTGATCAAAACCTGATTAAATTGGCGTTTGACATTGTGCCGAGAGTCTTTGGGGCCGTTGGTATTTTGGTCCTGACTCGCTTGGCGATCGGTTTGGTAGGGCGCATTATGCGGCGAACCCTCAACCGCACCGAACCCACCATCCGCAAATTCCTGGTACAAGCATCCGAAATCGTCACCCTAGTTGTAGGCATCAGCGCTGCCCTGACCGCTCTAGCAATTCCCACCGCCACCCTAGTCACTGTCGTGGGTGCCGCAGGTTTGGCGATTGGCTTAGCGCTGCAAAACACCCTGTCCCACTTCGCAGCAGGCATCATGCTCATCACCTTTCGTCCCTTTGAAGTCGGCGACTATGTAGAAGGAGCAGGCGTATTCGGTGTGGTAGATAGCATCGGCCTGTTCTACACCACCCTCGTCACGCGCGACAACGTCAAAATTACCGTTCCCAACAGCAACCTGTTCAGCGGCACCCTGAAAAACATGACCACCTTGGGCACCCGCCGCGTCGATCTAGAAATAGATATTGGCGATCGCCCCATCGACTCCACAATCACGCTGCTGCTAGCCCTAGTACTCCCCCACCCTTTAGTCCTCAACGATCCCAAACCCACCTGCCACGTCCACTCAGTTTCCCCAACCACCACAATTTTGTACCTACGACCCTGGTGCGCCGCCGAAGCTTACGAACAAGTGCGATCGGAAATCCAGCAAATGGTGAAAGAAACCCTACAACAACCCGATCCCGACATAGCCTCAGACCCAGAATCCGAAATCATCGACTAATAAAACAGACCAGTAGCCATAACAATCAAACCAACCCCACAACCTCCGCCAATTCGAGGCGACATATTCACCATGCGCTCTGGAGGGGGTTTGGGGGACGCAGCCGTCCCTCAATCGAGGGTTTGGGGGAGAATCCCCCAAGGCTGTTTCCCACAGAGGTGAGCAACTAACCAAAAAAGTAAAAAACCTGACAACTGCACCAAAGCACAGCTATCAGGTTTGAGCGACTTATCACCTCAAGAATTTGCGGGTTACGCTCCCACCTTTTGCAACTCCTTCTCAGCAGCAGGTTGGCTCATCAACTTCTGATATAACTCACTTAATTGTGAAGCTACACCTTCCCAACTGAAGTAAGTTTCTACCCGATGTCTCGCCGCCACCCCTAGCTGATTGCGCCAAGTTGCATCACTCAAGATCCGATCGATCGCCTCAGCGAAGGCAGCATCATCTTGAGCAGGTGCCAGCAGACCCGTCTCTTCCGGGACTACCGTAAACTGCAACCCACCCACATCACTCGCAACCACAGGCGTACCGCTGGCCATTGCCTCAATCGCTACCAGACCGAACGGTTCGTAATGGCTAGGCACCACACACACATCCGCCGCAGCGTAGAAGGCGGGTAACGTGTCGTCACCTAGACGACCAGGGAAAATAGTCATGTCGCTCAGACCTAGCTCCTTGACAATCCCCTCAATGCGATCGCGCTCCATGCCATCGCTTTGTCCCGGACGACTACCGCCACCAATCACCAACTTCAGGTTCGCTTGATCGCGAAACTTCGAGCGACCTACCGCCCGTACTAAGGTTTCAATGCCTTTGCGAGGGTCAAATCGTCCCACATAAAACACCACCTTATCTTCAGGATTAAGGCCTAGCTTTTCCCGTGCTTCTAATTGTGAGAACGAGCCAAACCGCTGAATATCAGTACCACAAGGAATAATGTCAATTTTGCCGCGAGTGGAAACCAGCGATCGCATGTGCTCTCGCTCTTGAGGGCTAGTTGCCACAATACGCTCAGCCGTTTCTAGACAAGTTTTTTCTGTAGCTAGACGAGTGCTAGCAATCAGAGGAATTGTAGAAATTGACTTGTACTTCACCGCTCCTAGGGAGTGGTAGGTATGCACTTGTTGAATTTTTTTGCGTTTTTTTAGCTCCATTCCTACCCAGGAAGACATCCAGTAGTTGGTGTGAACAACCGGATACTCAATCCCAGACTCTGCCTGAAAATCAAGAAACTTTTGCAAAAATTCTGGCAGAAACTCGAAGATTTCATCCCGAGGTACAAAATCCTCAGGGCCTGCAACTAAACGAATGGTGCGGCAGTTAGGAGCATGCTCCACAATAGCGGGTTGGTCGGCGCTGCTCTGGCGGGTAAACATATCTACCTGCCACCCTTGGCGGGCTAGTGCTTCACCCACTTGCCGTACGTAAACGTTTTGTCCCCCAGCCTCTTCTTTGCCAATCTCGATTGCAGGGTCGCCGTGGACGGAAATCAGGGCGACATGCTGATTTTTCAGAGAAAACATGGCTTTAAGCTTATACCTAAAGTTAATAAAAAACTGAGCGAAATGGCTCTCAAAAATTGCTTTTGCTCTTACGATTCAAATACTAGGATTAGCGGCTGCTGAAGGCATCAGTCAGAGGATATATCTTGCTAAATCCAGGCTTTTGATAGCAAATAGAATCGAAAGACTAACTGAGGATATACCTATAAAAACAGCTCCGGAGAACCACGTTTTGTCTTGTGCATGGAACCTCTCCCGTTCGCTAAACTTCAATGAACTTCTTGCTTGAAAACCTGACGTAGCCTATAAAAACTACAAATTGAGCACAGAGCTATCTCAGATCTTGGAATCACTGATTGAGTGATTCAGCATTGCGGTATCAGAAGGTTTATTAAGTTTGCTCGATAGTATACTACGTTAATTCATTATTTTTCAAAAAAAAGTGAAATTGCTGGCTGCGATGGAAATTCAATTAATTTTGAATCTAAATTTTATTGCTGTTATCTAAAAAAGCGATCGCCTTTACCATTACGTATTAAATTCAAGCAACATATTGGCGAATTACAGTTAGTAAGTTCACTGGGGATCACGCCATAATCGAACCTTTAGCTGGTTAACCGTGAAAATGAGTTGTGCCCACACAGGATTTATTGGTGCAATGTAGCCCATCCGTGCTAGCCGAGAGATAATCTCAGTAGAATTTAGATAAATAAAGAAAACATTAATTTTTGAGTAGCCAAATATGTTTATTAACAACTGAAAAGTCGCGTTGGAAGATGCAGTGGACTAGCGCTAGACTGCTTGAATTTGCTAGGTCATGGTCAACTCTAATTATGAGTTGAGGGATAGAAGGCGCGATCGCTGGCGTTTAGCAGCATAGCCACGCAAGCAAATCCAAACTGTATCACTCTGAACAATGAGCGATAGACATTTAGCTTCGGCATGAGTTGCAGTGAGGTCAACAACAACCAGTTTTGCTGGCAAACGCCCGGTAACTGACCAAGATGAACTTTTTAGACATTCTCTGCAAAAAAATAGTCAAATAATTCCAACAGTACGGTAGAATGATTGAGCTTCATGGCTACGGCTTGCCGCAGAGCCAGCAAACTATCTACCAAAAGTTATAGGTTGCTGTGTTCATTCTGAAAAAAGTCTGCTATGATAGTTTACCGTCACCCTGGAGAGGTGGCTGAGTGGTCGAAAGCGGCAGATTGCTAATCTGTTGTACGAATCGTAAGACCGTACCGAGGGTTCGAATCCCTCCCTCTCCGTTCAAAAAGAACATTCAAGACTGAGGCTCAGGACTATCTGGGTCTTTTTTGTTTGTAGCGCTCTGCTCGCAACAAACTTGAGTTTCCCCAGCAATTCAGTCATGATTCATTTGCACCATAGAAGAGTACTAGGTCCAAATGAAAAATTTTGCTTCAGCAAGTGGTCTGAGGCCTCGCCTAGCAATCACTTTAGCCATCACAACTTTAATTACAGGTTTACTCGCGACTGCTTGCCAAGATGCCACCAACACCAATCAAGGCAACCAAGGCCAGACCAGCTCGACGGGTTCGACTCCCGCTGCCTCTACTGCTAATGCCAAGGGCTTGAAAATTGGTTCCTTACTACCCGCTACAGGTGACTTAGCGCCGATCGGCCAGGCCATGCTAGCTTCTGTGCCCTTGGCCGTGGACCAAGCGAACCAATGTGGGGGCGTGAATGGTGAACCTGTGACGTTGGTAGCAGAGGATGACCAGACTGATCCCACCGCAGGTGCTGAAGGGATGACCAAACTGGCTGAAGCAGACAAAGTTGCTGGTGTAGTCGGCTCGTTTGCTAGTAGCGTTTCTAGTGCCGCTGTGGATGTAGCGGCTCGCAACAAGGTGATGCTGATTTCGCCGGGAAGCACTAGCCCTGTGTTTACAGAACGGGCGAAAAAAGGTGACTTTCAAGGGTATTGGGCTCGAACCGCACCCCCCGATACCTATCAAGCCAGAGCTTTGGCGAAGTTGGCGAGCGATCGCGGCTTCAAACGAGTTTCAACGGTCGTGATTAACAACGACTACGGCGTTGGGTTTGAAAAAGAATTTGTGGAAGCCTTTAAGAAACAAGGTGGCACCGTAGTCAATGAAGCCAAGCCCACTCGCTACGACCCTAAAGCCACCACCTTTGAAACGGAAGCTGCCGCTGCTTTTGGCGGTAAACCCGATGCGGTCGTGGCTGTACTTTACGCTGAGACAGGTAGCCTACTGCTGAAATCTGCTTATGAGCAAGGCTTGACGGAAGGAGTCCAGGTCATGTTGACCGACGGCGTCAAGAGCGATGAATTTCCGAAACAGGTAGGCAAAACGAGTGACGGCAAATTCATCATTACCAACGCGATCGGGACAGTGCCTGGAGCCGATGGCAAGTCTCTGGATGCATTAGCTAAACTTTGGCAAGAAAAGAAAG
This sequence comes from Trichocoleus desertorum AS-A10, assembly GCF_039962155.1. Classification (NCBI taxonomy): domain Bacteria; kingdom Bacillati; phylum Cyanobacteriota; class Cyanophyceae; order Leptolyngbyales; family Trichocoleusaceae; genus Trichocoleus; species Trichocoleus desertorum. The sequence goes on from NZ_JAMPKN010000006.1 coordinate 210,213, forward strand.
GACAATCCGTCAGCGCCTACGTACCGCACTCTTGGGATGCGGCAGTGCTGTTGATGCTAGCGGCAGAAGCAGCCAAGGCGAATACTGGGGAGGGAGTACAGAGCAAGTTGCGGGATGTAGCTAATGCGCCCGGCACAGAAGTTTCGGATGTTTGTGAAGGGTTGAAGCTATTGCGTGCTGGCCAAGATATTAACTACCAGGGTGCTAGCGGCAATGTGGATATTGACGAAAACGGGGATGTCATCGGTAGCTACGATGTCTGGAGTGTCAAGGATGATGGCACGTTAGCCAATATCAGCAAAGTGAAACCTGAATAAGGGAGCCTTAGAGAAAGGAAGAGCCAAGCGATCGCCCTCAAGCTGAAATAAAATCAAGCACCTAAAACGGAACCCCCCTGTCAGCTAACCACAGCTTCAGGGGGGTTCAATTAACTTAGGCTCACTCAACGAGCAAGACCTTAGCGAGAAGTGAAGTTATAGCCAACGCCTAGTAGCAGACCAATATCCGTATCATCAAACACGGCAGCGTTGACAGCAGCAGTTGCAGTGAACTGTGGAGTGAGAGGCACATCAACACCGCCAGTCAGCAACAGTCTGACTACATCACTGTCCCCAGTTGTAATCGCGACACCTGCGCCTACATAAGGAGCGGCTGAGATGCCAATCTCATCAGCAGTGTAGCTCGGAAAGTCTAGTGTGACTGGGATCAAGATGTCTGCATCATCCCCGATCATCACGGAAGGTCTGACCGAAATGGTTCTGGTTAAACCAATTTTGCTGAGGACCGTGAAATTCGTATCGCCCAGCGCGGTATCTCCAGTAATGCCCACGTTAAGACCGACACCGACGTAGCTAGAACCAGAACGAGTGCCACGACCAGGCTCAACAGATTGAGCAATTTTTGGTGCTTCTGTTTCGGTGGTAGGCACTGCCGCTTCATCCGTGGTAGGAGCGATCGCAGGTTGATCGTTCAAAACTTGAGCAGAAGTAACAGTGGTTCCAGGAACGGGAGCTGTCTTAGCCGTCTCTACAGACATCTCCGTAGACATTTCTGCGGATGCTTTCGGCAGTGCTTCTGTCGCTGCCAATGGAGCAGCTTCTACTTGAGCGGCAGCAGAACTAGTAGACTCCGTGTGGTTGGCAAACAACGTCGGCGCAGTGGCGCTGAAAGAATAAGTATTGGCAGACTCAGAAACTTGAGTCGCAGTGACTGTCGTGTTAGCCGTATCAGGCTGGGGCGCTACTTCTGGCTGAGTAGACGGCGTTGCTAAAGTTGCCTCAAGGGGCGTGGTGGTTTCGGCTTGAGCTGACAAGGTACCACAAATCACCAATAGAGCGCTGAGGCTGAGTAGGGAAGAAACGCGTCTAAAAAAAGTCATATTCACAAGCACTCCTCAATGTATCTTGAACTAAAACTTAGGCCAACCTAAAGCTTTAGCTAGCTCTCGTTATCTTTCGCTATAGGTAAATGTATCGGCAAATTGACCGCCATACCGCTAATTTAGGGAATTTTGAACAATTTCGCCACTTCCTAAGACATAGATTCTGCTTTAATTCGTTTTGAGAGGATTACTAGCTTGTAGCCAGTTTTACCAACATCCAGCTACTTCTAGGGGATAATCTTAAGCACTGTCAGCCGCGATAGAAGCGATCGCAGCGGCAACTTGCTGCGACACAAATGGCAGAATCGCTTCGCTCTGGCTATGGGCTTTGCCTTCCGTAAAAACAACTAGAAGATAAGGCCGCTTCCCAGCAAGCTCAACATAAGCAGCGTCATGCCGCACCTGACTGGTTAAACCTGCTTTCGACCAAACCTGGGCCGCCTGAGGTAAACCTCCGCCTAAGAAGCCAGTAACTTGATTTTCTGGATCAGCCGCTAGGTCGTTCGGGTCGAGGCTGCGCTTCATTAAGGCCATCATGGCTTGCGATCGCTCGGATGACACTGCTACCCCTCCCACAATGCTGTGTACCAGACGGGCCGATGCTTCTGTCGTCAGCATATTGCGGTTTTCCATCAATTCTCCTAAGAACGCCCGCTCGCGGCCATAGGCACCATCACACCAAGTTTTCTGGTTGAGATTGATGGTTTCCAGTTCTGGCCAACCCAACGATTGAAAATAGCGGTTAACTAGATTGCGCTGCTGTTTCCAGGTTTCGAAAGGCCCAAGGGGTAGTTCCGGGCCGCTAGTTGTGCCAGTCAAAACATCAACTACTAAGCTAGTCGCATCATTGCTGGAATCCACAATCATGTCGCGGGCAGCTCGCTCCAACTCGGCTGACGGCTGAATCATGCCTTTTTCTAGCCATTCATGCATTGCCACTAGGTAGAACAATTTCACTACGCTCGCTGGGTAGATTCGCTCCACTCCTCGATAGCTAAACCCTCTCACGGCATGGTTCCAGAAGGCGTCTGGACTCAAGGCACCTCCAGTATTGACGGGGACTGGGGGATCATAAACTACCCAGGTAAGCGCGATTTGGTTGCGAGCCAATCCGGGAAACTCGGCCCAAGTCGTTTCTAGGACGCGATCGCCCAGGGTTTCAAGCTGTTCGTCTTTACGGAAAAATGCCATTGTGACTCGATGGGTAACTTACTTAGTAGAGGAATAGGATATAGCAGTCCTAAAGGATTTATCAGGTTGGTGGGGTGTGCCTCTGACAACCCATTTGAGATTGCTCTAGCAGTATCACTTATACCAGTCCGGCTGACTCTGGGTAGCGGCACGAGTCAGCAGTTTTTCGCGGCCTTTGGTTTTAGACCCGATTATGCATAAAACTAAGTGATTACTACTAAGTGCTTCTCTCCCAATTTTTGATTCATGGTTTCTCTCACCGATTTACAAGCAGCTTTCGAGGCTAGCTCCTCTCAGCTAGTAGAGTATCAGTGCCAAGCTCACTTAAACCTTTACGACGGACCAGAAAGCGATCGCTTAGCCAGCCAAGCGGCCAAAGGCAGGCATTTACAGATCCTATCGATTCCAGCAACAAGCTCTAATGGTGCGACAGCTATCCCAGTGCGCTTGTGCGAGGACGACTACCCCGGCTGGCTGCGAGTTGAAGATGTTGCGGAACTGGCGATTGCAACCACAGCGTATCAAGCGATCGCTTTGAGCGCAGCAGAAATTCAAACTCGACTACCAGAGGCGATCGCCTTTACCTATGCAGCGATGCAGCAAGCAAACTATTATCTCTGGGGTGGCACTGTGGGACCGAATTATGATTGCTCTGGATTAATGCAGGCGGCTTTCACCTCTGTGGGTATCCAGCTACCAAGAGACGCTTATCAGCAAGAAGCATTTATTCAGCCTGTGGCGATCGAAGAGTTGCAGCCAGGAGATTTAGTTTTCTTTGGCTCTCCTGCCAAGGCAACTCATGTGGGCTTATATGTTGGGGATCATTCCTACATCCATAGCTCAGGTAAAGAGCAGGGCCGAAATGGTATTGGCATCGATCGCCTGTCTGAGCAAGGAGATATTGTGAGCCAAACTTATTATCGACAATTACGAGGTGCAGGCCGTGTAATGGCTAGTTATCAACCGCAGAGTTGAGTTGGATGCGGTAAAGATAATTGCGATCCTGAAACCATTGCGACTGTCCTACTACAACTGTAGTTTTGTAATCGCTTGGCTGGTTCATTTGCTCTAGCAACTGAAGCAATTGTTTTGAAGGAGAGTATAGAAAAACATATTTAAATTTCTGGACTGAGTTTTTTAGCTCAGTCTGAAAATTTTGCTCTTCTAGTCTTGACCTTTCAAATAGTTGAAATTGAGTTTCAGGCTTTAGAAGATAACTTAAGGGCAATATAAAGGTAAGGTTGCTATCACTAATAATCAGAGGTTGAGGGGCTTGATTGATTAGTGGTGTCACTTGTAAGTTGATCGAGCTAGAACCCTTCCACCAGTCTTTGGCCTGAGCGCTAGCGGCACAAGACATGATGCCAACAGAGAGTAAAACCGCAAAAATAGAGCGCCATAGCCGTTGCTGGCTTACTTTTGCCTGGACCCTAAAAAGTTGTTGAGTGAATAAGTAAGCAACCGCTAGATGGACACCTAAATAAGAAGGCACTAAATACCGAGAAAGGATCGATCGCCTCCCTCCCCAAATCAAGTCAGGAATTATTTGGGCTAGAGCTGTAATACCAATTAGTAGTAAGACAAATAGCCAAACTTTTTTAGGAGCGTGGCGGCAAAGAAAATAAATGGCATATAAAACTAGAATCAGAAAAACAAAAGAAACAAGTTGATTGATTTTGGGATCGTTAAAATCCGAAAAAATACTACTTAAGTTAGCTTGCCAATAAGTAAAACGTTTAAATAAACCAATCTTAAAAGAAGCTACCCAACTAGTCGTAGTTTTTACCCGACTAGAGCTACTTAAAATCACCCAAACCCAAGGAGTAAAAGTAATACAGCCACAGAAAGAAGCAATTAAGTAGAATATTGTAGGTTTGCTTTTGAGTTTTTCAGTCAGTAAAACGTATAATCCGTGGGTTAATAAAACAAAAACAAAAAATAAATGGGTATAAAGCCCTAATGCGATCGCTGCTGTGTAAATTATCCAACTATTTCTCGATAAAGTACGTAGTCCCCGAAGCAGTGAGGCACTAGATATTAGAATAAAAACCGTCCATAAACTATACTGGCGCGCCTCTTGAGCCAGCATTAAATAAAAAGGAGAGACTGCAACAAGGGCGATCGCAATCCAACCCGATAAAGGACTCTCGAATAACTCTATACAAAGCCAGTACAAAGTAGGAAATATGAAGAGACTGACGAGAGCAGACAAAACTCTAGCACCAACAGGATGATCTAACCACTCTATCCAAAATCGGCTAATTAAGTAGTACAGAGGAGGATGCTCTGGATTACCTGCCAAAGCCTTGACAGTATCAGAAAAGCTTTTTTCTAAACTAGGATATTGATATCGTTGGATTTCCTGATTGCTAATAATCTTGCCGTTGTAAACTTGGTCAGTAAATTCTTGGCTAGTATAACCTTCAATCCGAAGAATACCCCGCACTTCATCAACAGTGTAGACTTTCTGATCAAGATTAATAAACCGAAAAAAAATACTCAAACTCAAAGTTAGAATAACTAAAGCTTTAAACCAAGTGAATGATGAAAACCATTTGGAGAACGTCATAACGAGTGGCTGCTTAAGAAAGTATTAGTCTTTCGTGATTCTTTTGCCTATCAAGCTTGAAAGCAGAATATGTCAATTAAAAAAGCAAATTTGGTTGATTGCATTTACTGTCTTCTTGTTCGTGCAGTTTGCTTGAAATAAACTGTGACTTCATTGCATTAATGAGGAGTGCCTTATTAATTGACTGAATCTCAAAAGTTAATTCATGCTCAGACATGAAAAACTTCCTGTCTTAGCTGTAAAGATTGCAAGAGAATAGTAGTTATTATTCTGGCTTTTGTATTGATTGATGCAGTTTACGAATCAATATATGTCCTGGCTGGATTTTGTTTAATAATTTCTTGCTTGTTTTAGTCGCTTGGTTACACTAAACTAACCAAGCATCTTATTCGAACATATTAAATTGATTCTATAGTTTCACAATGACTTTATTAACTCTTTAACTCAGTTAGCCGTTCTGAGAAATTTGTGAGACTTTAGTGAATAAGCTAACAGCCAATCAGTTAATGCTGGGATACTGATAGCATTGCCGCAAGCCATCTTTAGGTATCTTGAAGAGTCAAGAGGATTAGTAATTACCACAATGAGCAACTTACTTAGCACCCGCTCTCAAGCTTCAAATCCTGCCTTCTCTAATCCGCCACCTCAAGTGTCTGTCATCGTGCCGATTTACAATGAAGTCCAGAGTCTCCCTCACCTAATCGAAGCGATCGCCACGGCTGTCACTGAGAGCCAGATTAGTTATGAAATTGTGTGCGTGGATGATGGCTCCAGTGATGGCTCGACTGATTTGCTCAAGCAGCTAGCCCAGGCTCGGACTGATTTGCGGGCTGTCATCCTGCGACGCAACTATGGGCAAACAGCAGCAATGTCAGCTGGCTTCAAGCATGCCTCTGGTAAGGTGCTGATTACCTTGGATGGCGATTTGCAGAACGATCCAGCCGATATTCCTCACTTGCTGGCTCGTTTAGATGAAGGATATGATTTGGTAAGTGGCTGGCGCAAAGCAAGGCAAGACGCGGCTTTGACTAGACTTTTACCTTCCAAAATTGCTAACTGGCTAATCGGCAATGTAACTGGAGTAAAACTGCACGATTATGGCTGCTCTCTGAAGGCCTATCGAGCGGAACTCGTTGCAGACATGAATCTCTACGGAGAACTACACCGCTTCTTGCCAGCCTTAGCTTTTATTGAAGGGGCGCGGATCACTGAAATTCCAGTGCGTCATCATGCGCGGCGCTTTGGTCAAAGTAAGTATGGCTTAGGTCGGACCCTACGAGTCCTGATGGACTTGTTTACCATCTTCTTTATGAAGAAGTTTTTGACTCGCCCAATGCATGTCTTCGGCACCTTTGGTCTGGCATCAATGATAGGTGGTGTACTGCTGGGCAGCTATTTGACGTTTCTGAAGTTAGGTTTGGGACGAAGCATTGGCGATCGCCCGTTGCTGATTCTGGCGGTGGTATTGTTCCTAGCAGGAATCCAGTTATTTAGTTTTGGTTTGCTCGCAGAACTGCTGATGCGGACTTATCATGAATCTCAAAATAGACCTATCTACCGGGTGCGTGAAGTCGTAGGCACAGAGACAGAAACTGTTTAGCGATCGCTAAGTCAAAAATTTCGCTACGCAAAGGAATCGTGTTCTGGCTCGACTCCAATTGCATGGTGAGCATCGAGGGCTTGAGCGATAAACCATTGCAACCTATCTACAAAAACAGATTCGGCAAATTCTTCAGCCCGCTCAATACAAGCAACAGAGGAGAACCGGAGTCCTTCAAATTCCTTGAGGGCATCCACCAAGCTTTCGACTGTGGGTTGAGGAAAGAGTAGTCCAGTTCGGTAATCTAAGACGACTTCTCGCAATCCACTTTGCTGGGACGCAATGACAGGAATACCATGTCCCATTGCTTCAACCGCTTCTCGGCTAAAGTCAGCACTGCTACAAGGAAAAACTAAAGCTTTGGCTTCTGCATAGAGACTGGGCAAAGCATCTTCGGGAGCTTCTCCTAAAAACTTCACCCCAGGGCCAGCCAGACTACGGAGCGAGTCTAAATATTCCGCATCATCGCCTGTGCCTACAATCCACAGGGGGCGATCTAGCTGCGTGCAAGCTCTAACCACCAGATCCACTTGCATTTGACGAGTTAGTTTGCCGACATAGAGGTAGTAGCGATCGCCTGCTTGACCTGCGCCATGTACTTTAATCGGGGGCGGAATCACCTCTGCTGGACGGTTATAAAATTTACTAATGCGGCGGGCCGCAGTGTGGGAACTGGTGATGTAGCGATCGACTCTTTGTGAGGCGTAAAAGTCATATTGCCGCAAACGAGTATCTACCCAAGTGTCATACCAGCGAGAAGATTGGGAGTGCGATCGCAACCGTTCCCATAGATGGCGGGGTGGTGTGTGGCAATAACTAACGTGCAATGTTTCGGCTCTGGTCAAGACTGACTTACTCACGAAATCACCAGACGAAGAAATCACTAAATCAAATTCGGATAGGTCTATGTTTTCCCAGAGGTAGGGAAGCAAGCCTTTCCAGCGATGAGGATGAGCGATGCCAGGTAGCTTTTGGGCAAATGTGGTTCTAATGTCCCAGCCTGCAAAGCGTTTTGCCTCAGTGCCTAATTGCTGATAGTCCACAAAAGCCGTGTAAAGTGGTGCGTCTGGATAAAGACGATGGATAACCTGGAGCACCCGCTCTGCATCTCCATACTCACGCAGGTAGTCATGCACCAAAGCGACTTTGATGTTGGCTGCCATCCTCTGCTACTCCCCTCGCCTTAATTGCTAGCAAACATCGCCGATCGCAGATGCTTCCTGGTTACTTAGTTACTTATAGCAAGAGCTGAAGTAAAGCGAGTAGGTTGAACTATGCCCTTGCTGGGGCGATCGCTTCATCAGCTAGCCAAAATCTCGTTACCAAATTTATCCATTTGGAGCAGCCTATTGGGCGGAACGTGCAAGCGCGAAACGGATTCTTAATCAGTAGCGATCGCTTTAGTGGAGGAACTGTGATGCGATTCCCAATGTTTCTGAGTCTGGGTTTGCTGCTAGCCTTAAGCCCCAATGTTTTAGCTACGTCTGCTGCTATGTCTCCGTTCTTAACAGCTGACAACTCAACTTTGTTAGCTCAACTCTTCTCGCAACCTCGCCGTGGACTCCAACAACCTGTGGTTACTCTGGAGCGAACCGCTTGTTTTGGGTTCTGCCCAATGTACAAGCTAACCATCTACGCTGATGGCAGAGTTATTTATGAAGGTAATCAGTTCGTCAAAGTTAAAGGAACCAAAACGACCCGCATCAGCCCCCTGAAGGCTAGACAACTAATGCTGGAGTTTCAGCGAATGCAATACTTCAGTTTGCAAGATCGATATGAAGGCGGACCTACGGACGCTCCTTCGGCGATTACTTCTTTCCAAATGGGTCGCAGGTTCAAAACGGTACATCATTACCTAGCCTCACCGGATGCGCCTCAAACGTTGACAGATTTAGAAGCCAAAATAGATGTGACTGTCAACGTGCAGCAATGGATTGGCCTAGATGCAATTATCAACGTGCATCATGTGGATTGGGACGGAAAGTGAGCGTATCCCGGTTAATAGAACTAAATAAGTTGTTGAGCTAAACCCATAGCGCGATCGCCCTTTATGCCTTAGCCATAATTCGCGATTGCCAAAGAATAAAATCAACATTACGTATCGCTAGCGACGTCAGCAATTAGGGAATTTTAGGAGCAGCATCCGCAATCAGCCACTAATAGACGGTAGTTATGGCTCGAAGTGGTGCTAAATGGCACTCAAAACTCAGCGATCGCGACACGACGAGAACCCTAAATGAAACTATTAACCTCCCTTACGCTAACTGCTATTACGTTCGCGATCGGTACGGTGGTGGCTCCGCCGACTCAGGCTTGGTGGCCTGAAGGCGCAACCCTATCGGAAATGATTCCGCTGGGCACTTATATGCGAAACGATGGTAAAGAAACCATTACCCTCACCAATACCACGACGAAAACCTGTAATGCCCGTGGTTGCTTGACTCGTAAGATCGCCAGCAAAGAGTTAGGCCCCTATTGGATGGCTTTTGATGATGATGCTTCCGAGGCCAACGGCTACTTTCGTTATGAGCCACGTCAAGGCTACTTAGAGTATCTCACCAAGACTCGGCAGTACAAATATTATCAGTCTCGCTAGGGCATGGACATCCAGATCCGTCTAGCTCGACCAGAAGACCTCGATCGCGTGATTGAGTTACAAACCCAAGCTCTAGAAATCCTCAGTTCTGCTAACTACAATGCCCAGCAAATTCAGGCGTTGGTCACAGGACAAGCAGCTTGGCGGGGACGCGATGAGGTGATCTTTCTGGCGGAGTCCGCAGGTGAGCTAGTCGGTTTCTCTGGTTTGTCAACGCAGAGACCACAAATTACCGCAGTTTATACTCATCCTCAGTTTGCTCGCCAGGGGATTGGGACTCAAATTTTACAAGCACTAGAAGCAGCCGCGATCGAAAAAAGATATCCCTCCATCTGGGTCATCTCATCGCTCACAGCTGTTGCTTTTTATCAAGCCAGAGGCTACAAACTGCTCCGCAAAACTGGGTTTCGGGCTGAGGGAGGTGAGTGGATTGATTGCGTTGTATTAGACAAGCAGCTTTTCTCAACTGCTAACCCAGCAAAACATTCTACCTATATCCCTTTGATCGTGTTGATGAGTTTGCTAATAGCAGCTTTGATTTTGGCGTTGCTTCGGTAGCATTAGCGATCGCAAAGTTGGCACTGCCTGTTCTAGGGGCTGAAAAAAGAGATCAAAAAATCAGAGAGGATAGATGGCTACCCTCTCCAATCGTACAAATTTAGCTTTGCTGTTGGTTTAGACCAGCCGCTCATAACAAGAACGAAACTTGCGTTTGGCTAACTTGCCAGAGCCTGTGGAGTAAGAACTCTAGGCGATCGCTCATTACGGCAACGAAGATACCTTCATGAGCATCTACTTCTGGGGCGATCCACATCCCACGCAAGCTGACTTCAACGTAGTCATTACAGACTGAGCAGAGCGCGATCGCCTTTCCTTCTCGCCGAATTGCAGCTTCTAGGATTGGTAACTCAGGGAGATCCGCAGGCAGCAAAAAGGCAGCTCGGCTGGGTTCCAGATGCAAGTTCTGAGACATTCGCAGCGCTAAGATGGCACGTCGGGCTACCAGCTCTTCGGGTGATTGAGCTAGCCGCTCTAAGTGCAAACCCATGTCAGTGTAGGTGAGTTTCAGCATGGAGGTTTCCTCTAGTGCATACCATTAGGGGCGAGGATGCAATTCCTCTGTTCTAGTCAGTGTGGGCTTGCCAGAACTGTTCGGCAAAGGCGATTGTGGGATGGATAGGCGCTTTGGGTTTAGTTCGGAGGGTCATGCCTGCTTCATGGGGAGTGCGGTCTCCTTTGTGCTGATTACACCGTTCGCAGGCTATAACTACGTTGTCCCAAGTGTGTTTTCCGCCTTTTGACCGGGGAAGAATGTGGTCGATCGTCAGACGCTTTGTGCTGCCGCAGTACTGGCAGGTGTGGTGGTCTCGCCGCAATATCTCTCTCCGACTCACAGCAGGAATTCTCCAGAGCCGTTCTGTACTGGCAACCGTGAGGCGAATGTGATTAGGTACATAAAAGATCGCGTTGGGAGAACGAACTTGCCAACCTGCCGGATCTTCTGCTGTATCTTCTAAGAGCATCGGTTCTGCTTTGCCGATGACCAAGAGGGAAATTGCCCGCTTGATATTGATGCGGCTGAGGGGGAGGTAGTTCTTGGAGAACACCACCACCGATTGATCTAAAACACTCGTTGTCATCCTCACGGTTTGACTCCTCATACTAAAAACCCCCACTTCTGCTGGGTAGAAGCGGGGGCTGGAAAACACTACTGGTGGGTTTTCTAGTTTTGTATGGGTACAGCATCTCTCACCTGTACCTCCCGCTTCGTGGCTCTACCTCGTTTTGGAGGCCAAGCTGATCATTAATGCCATCAAATGCTCGCTGCGATCCTGCCAATCCTTTGCCTATCCCCGTTTCTGTTATCGATAGGCCATGGCCTGCCGCAAACAAAAATTCCACGGGCATGTTGCTCGGGTTCCAACTGCTGATGCAATTGGCCGTATGCCGTGGATTGTGGGTGGTGGATAAAAGACTCACTGAAGACTCGCTCAACCGATAAATTTGCATTTGACTATTTACATACTACACTTGTATTACAAGCATGTCCAGATCTTGGAGGAAAAAAATCATGCATACGATTACTCGCACCCCCACCACCGAAATGGAAGTTACCAGCATTCGTTTAGAACGGGAGCTAAAAGAGCACCTGAAAGAATTGTCAGGCAATCAAGGCTATCAGGCATTGATTCGGGATATTTTGTGGGATTTTGTCCAGCAGAAATCTGGTAACTCTCAGCCCCAGATTGCACTCTCAGATATTCGGGCCAGTGTCGATGCGACTGCTCAACAGGAAGAACGCTGCGCTCTGACAGGCAAGGTAATTCGACCGCAAGAAGCAATGCTATTGGGCTTTACCACCAAAGGAGAGATGGTGCCTTTGAGTATAGGAAGTTTATCCAGATAAATTTTTGGGGAGGCTGCTTGAGACGCTAAGGCAGATAGCGATCGCAACATTAAAACGAGTCACCACTGTATGACAGGCCCCTCAGCTAAGGTCACTTCCAATCAAGCAGCCTCCAAACTAAGCATTATCTATTTAATTAGCAACGCTGCATAACAATTGCGTTGAAACGGACTGAAGGAAACTGCTGGTGCTAAATTGAAGGTTACTGCAACCGCTGACCGCAATCGTTAGGAGACGAACCTTTCGTGCAGTATCAACAGGAAGATGCAGAAGAAGTGTTATCGGCGGTAAGGCAGGTTGCCCAGTCGGTCAGTTCTGGTCGTGAAGCAGTTGCTGATATATCAGTGTTGGTGGCTGTAACATCAAATCTATCATTGACGAATTTGGATATGTGGGAACGACTACTTCGGTGGGAATTCAGTAGAGAGCTGAAAGCCTCTATGCCCGCTAAGTGGATCTTTTGGACTCAACCTACCCCATTCCTAGCATGGATAGATTTATGCAGCGAGGACGGCTTTAAACGTGAGAAAACGTTGCGCACTCTATCTGGAGCCGCTCCTAATAGCTTTTTCTTTGCGATCGCCGTACGCCGGCTTAACGATTGGGTTCCTCAGGTTCGAGAGGCAGCCCGTGCAAAACTTCCGATCATTGCAAAAGACACCGATCCAGAACTTGTTGTTGATGTTTTATGCGCAACCCTCCCTCATTGGAGTTCATGGGGCCGCATGGAAGACAAAGATAAACAAGCGTTAGTAGAGATTGCATCTATCGAAAAAGTCGGTCACTCACTTAAATCAAGAATTTTGTCGGCCACCTCCGGTCCGATGGTATCAGTACTATCGCAGGCAGCTTGCACCGAAACACTAGATCGGTATCTCGACGAAATTGCAAGAAAAGCTATCCAACCATCAGTGCGAGCAAAAGCATATAAGTGCTTACTCGAAGGAAAAATAGTGTGGTGCGATGGGAGAAAATGGGAGTGGACTGACAAACGTTATTGCAAGGGGCAGTTCAAGCCAATACTCTGCGAGCGAACTGTACGTGTCACGACCCCATTTCTAGGAACCTTAGAGTCAGCAGCAATGGATCGGTCACCAATAGTTCGGCGTGTTGCTGGCGAAATGCTTATTCGTGAGCTAGAGAAAATTGGCACTGAGTCTTTAGGATTGGCAGAACTGCTTGCATCTGACCCCTCACCATCAGTGGCAGAGCGCGGAAAGTTTGCATTGAAAAAATTGGTTAATCCTCTTTTATGATTTCTCTTCTACACCTCCTAACAAGCCAATCCAGCAGACGCCCTATCGGCAACACTGATCTCCAACGTTAACGCTGTAACAATGCCAAAAATGAGTCACTGCGGCATTGCTTGATTTATGCTCGCTTGAACTGTCAGTAGTTTGAGGCTTCCCACAAAAAATACGCCATTATTCATTTTCAGCAATGTTTCTCAAAAGTCCATGCCCCCCTCGCAGACATAAATCTCAGCACTCAGTACCCAGCACTACGCAGTATTCAGCACTCCGCAGTCAGCACGCAGCACTCCCCACACACTCAACCCTCTCTCAAAGACCTAGGCACTTGTTTCCCCAGCATCAAAGCTCTTGTTGTCATAAATAGAGTCAGCGCTAACCACAACAAATGGGTGTTTTGCCAGTACCAAGCCGCGATCGCCACAGGTGCAAAACCTACCAAAGTCGCTACGACGACTGACTGCCGCAGTATTTTCCCTTCCGTTAAGCCAATAAAATAGCCATCCAGCATATAAGCAATCGAGCCAAAAGCTAGGACAGGTAACAGCCACACCACATATTGATTGATGCGCTCTAGAACATCTCTGTGGTTGGTAAGTAGTCCAAAAAAGAGATCGGGATTGAGGATAAAGGCGATCGCAAATCCTAACCCAAACACGAAACTGGTTCCACCAGAGATCCACAGCAACAACCGTAATTGCTCGTTGGTGCCTTGACCCCGAAAGATTCCTGCTAGGCTCTCGGTGGCAAAAGCGAGGCCATCAATAAAGTAAGCGGCCAGCGTTACCACTTGCAGCAAGACTGTATTAGTTGCCAAGACATTGGTACCAAAGGTAGAACTGAGGTTGGTAAAAACAGCGAAAGTAGAAATTAGCACAAAGGTGCGGATGAGAATTTCACGATTTAGAGTGAAGGCTGCTTTGAGGGCGATAGGTTCCCAAATTCTAGAGGCGATCGCCTGTATCTGCGACCAATGGAACTCTCGACATATAAGCCACATGCCAGTAAATAACATGAGATATTGGCTTAAGGCGGTAGAATATCCTGCTCCTGCACTTTCCCAGCCCCAACGCACCACAAAGAAATAATCCATAAAGGAGTTTGTCAGGTTGCTAATGGCAGAGAGTAACAGAACTTTGCCGCTCTGCTCTCGTCCTAAAAACCAACCGATAAGCACAAAGTTAATCAGTGTGGCTGGAGCGCCCCAAATTAAGGCGTTGTAATAATCTTGGCCCGCGAGTTTGACCTCTGCGGTGGCGCTAAGCAGAGTAAATCCAATGGCTCTCAATGGCAACTGTAAAAGGAGAATTACTAGCCCTATCCCTAAAGCTACTAATCCATGCCGCAAACCCACTAAAAGAGCTGAATCGCGATCGCCCCGTCCAATGGCTTGAGCAGTCATCCCAGTGGTACCCATGCGGAGAAAGCCAAAGGTCCAATAGAGATAGTTGAACAATACTGTCGCCAATGCCACCCCTGCCAAATGTCGAATCTCGGCTAAACGCCCCAAAAAGGCGACATCTACCAATCCTGCCAATGGCACCATCAAATTAGAAAGGATATTGACGATCGCCAACCGAGAAAAACGACGTAGAAAATCAGTAGTTGATAGATTGGTATACATCAATGGAAGCTACTCGGTAGAACCCAATCTTTGAAGGATAGATTCAGAGAGGAAAACTATACCTAATTAATAGTTAGGCAAACATCTACAGAATTTAAATAATTTCATTAAGGATGAGACCGAATGTTTTGGGTTATTCAGGAAAACTTAAAGAATGAGATTGGTTTTGAAAGGTTGCTTCGGGCGATTAATTTAAGATCGCTACCTTTTGAGATCATCAAGATAATTCCATTTTCCCATGACTTTGTATCAGAACCGCATATCACTGAGGACGCTGTCATCGTTTCCGGCTCAACGGCGCTCTCGAAAATTGCTATGGAGCGAGGCTGGAAGCCTGGTGCGTTCCTTAACGATAACTTTGACTTTTCTGTATGGAAGGAAGCGTATAAAGGGCTGCTTCTGAATGAGGATGGCACCATCGAAGAATTCGGTAAACTTGACCCTAAAGAACCTATTTTTGTGCGACCTTGCTCTGACCACAAAACTTTTGCGGGTTTCATTATTGAGCCTGATAAGTTGCAAGCTTGGCAAGAACAAATATTCGGTATTTCCGATGGCTATGCTACGTTGACACCTGAAACTCTCGTTTTGTCAGCAACACCAAAACTGATCTATGAAGAATACAGGTTCTTTGTAATTGACGGACAAGTGATTACAGGTTCGCTTTACAAAGCTGGAGACCATCTACGTTATTCTCAAGATTGCGATGAAGAGGCAAGGGCTTTTGCTGAGTCTGCCGCGCAAGTGTGGCAACCTGACAGGGCATTCGTGATAGATATAGCCACAACACCAAACGGACCGAAGATCATCGAGATAAATTGTTTGACTTCGTCAGGATTTTATGAGGCAGATGTAGATTGCCTTGTGAGTGCTTTGGAGAAAAGTTTTGGATGAACTTGATCGATCGCTGCACTACTACATGCAGCGAAGCACGATCGCCCTAGCACACAAAACATGAGCCATCGCCCAGCCCAAGAGCTTGCAATAGCTCCATCAAATTAGAAGGGAGATTGGCGATCGCCAACCAATAAAAGCGATGCAGAAAATGAGGAGATGGCGAATTGGCAGCCATACACCCTATAGCTTTCCTTCAAACCGCTGATACCAGATAATATTCGCCGCTATGGTGATAATGAGAGCAACTCCTCCTCCAAGTTCCGCCAACATAGGGTTGTAATCACCACGGCTGAGAGTTTTCATCCAAAGATGGGTGCGCTCCGAGGAGACAACTAGATCTGCAATTACGGGAAAAAGATATATCAGTGCTGCACCCACAATGAGCCAGCCCACCATAGAGGCAAGGATAAAAATGGTTTTAGCTTTAGATTGGCTACCCATAAGCGATTGCACTAGACAACTAAAGTCGAGATTAGCATGGAAGATGTGCTGTGTCGGCCCCACTGTAAATTGCGGTTATATTAGGAATGCAAACTCTGCAAAAGTTTCTAACTTTCAAGAATGAACGATATTGAAATTCTTAAAAAGTTTCTAGAAGTTCCATTAGAAAATTCAGAACCTATTTTTCAATACTTTCTAAGTATTCCCGATAAGGAGATCGTTTTTCGAGGCGAGCGGCCAGAGCGATTTCTTTACATCCGAGGACAGCGAAAGGATAAAGTTTTGCTGGTGGCTCATGCTGATACAGTTTGGGATAATTCTATTGAAATACCTGAAAATGCAAAACATGAGCTGATTTTCTCCAACGGTGTTTTTCAATCTTCAAGCTCAGTCTATGGGATTGGAGCTGATGACAGAGCAGGATGTGCAATATTATGGTTGCTTAAAGACTTAGGCCATTCACTATTAATAACTGATGGCGAGGAAGCAGGAGGTTTAGGAAGTAGTTGGTTGATGAGTGATCCAAAAAATTCTGATATTGCAGACGAGATTAATACTCAACACCAATTTATGATTCAACTAGATCGTCGGCATGGCTCAGACTTTAAATGTTACTCGGTTGGCACAGATAAATTTCGGGACTATGTGCAGCGTATGACCGGATATACAGAGCCCGATCGCTTTGCCTATACTGATATTGTCACGTTGTGCCGAGAGATTACTGGCGTTAATCTCAGTGTGGGATATCGTAACGAACATTCGCACAAGGAAAACTTGTTTGTAGATGAATGGCTAAACACACTGAACATATGCCGAAAATGGCTTTCTGAAGAAGATCTACCACGCTTTCTTCTCGGGAAAACTTCTGCTTAAGCTGAATGATAAGTCACTGCGGATTAGAATCAAAACATTGCTTCTTGGTTTAGGTCGCAAAGGTTACTTGCCGTTGTTAGTTTTCACTGTTAGGCGTTATCTATGAACGAGAAGGATGTGCTCGGAAAATTCGTCAATGTAGGTGGCTCCGTTGGGATTATCGTGGGGCTTCCAGATGATGAAAACATTCCGGAAGACCATTACGCTATTTGGTATGGGCAAGTTTCTGATACGGTTCTTGGCAGACCACGAGTGAGAACCGTTCCCACCGAATACTGTGAATTCATTAACGAAATTGACTATTACCACTAACGGATTTATCACAGCAGCAAATGTCGTATATTATTTGCCGCCAAACTTAGGCATACACCGGAGCGATCGATGTAGGACTTACTCTTCAACCAACTCTTCCACTCGCACCCGGTGATGCTGGGCGTTATCAGAAAAATATCATTGCTTAGGTTGTTGAAATGGATTTTGGGGCGATCGCTTGCTTCGGCTGGCAAAACAGGTTGTGAAGCATCGCCTATTTTGATCGATGAGATGGGTTTGAGGCGATCGCTGTCTATTATTGATGGTTTTAGGAACTACCGCGATATTTACTTCACCAACTCCATCGATTTGAGAATGCGTTCATATTCAGCGCGATTGAGGGCTTTGCAGAACTCATGGCTACCCGTTGCTGAATTCAACTGCCAAACTGGGGAAATCATCACGGGATTGCCTTTGACAGGAATGAAACTTTGTATAGAACTTCTTCCTTCATAGGTTTCCTCATACATTTTCACAGCGCCAACCACAGATTCCACTTCCCCAATCTGCTTCAATTTGCGGGGGCTATCTTTTGAGGAAGCGATCGCAAAACAAGTGCCATCTTCTCCTTCGTAGGCGATCGAATATCCTGTATCATCACCTCCATTGGCATACTTCACGCTAGCCCCATCAGCGCTGATAAGTCGAAAGCCTTTTGGAACATAGGTCGGAGCGACGATTGGAATTGGTAATTTTGTTAATTTTGCCACTTGTCCTGGAGAGAGTAGATTTCCGGTTGAGGCAGGCGATCGCTGTTCTACACTACTGGGCTGTTCTACACGACTAAGAGGTGTCGCGCTTGCTTCAACTGACGGCGTTAGCAAGGTTTCCCTAGGCTGTTTGGTACAACTGGACAGCGTAAGCAAAAAAATGCTAGTTAAAAGCATCAGTCTTTTCAGATAGAGCGAGTGCATCTCAACATGACTCCTTACAAAGTATCTACTCGGCTGCAAATATAAATCTCTACAAAAGCCAAGCAGATTTTTCGGAAGCTTGTTCACATTGTCTTGGCACTGGCTTAGCCATCCCTTTTGCTAAGATGGATTCTGAAACGATCGCCTAACATTGTTTTGGAGAAATTGTTCCACAAATATCCATCAAATAGTTAGCAGCTTCTATTAGGAATGTCAGGATACAGCCTAGCGAAAGAAATTATCACCCGCGCTTTCCCTCAGGAGCGGCTAGTCCCGCAACCGGAACGAGAGTGGTGCGGAGATTTTTCTCTGCCCGTTGAGGTCGCTTGCTACTACGCTGAACTAGGTCCGAATAATGTGACCATCGATGCCTACGGCAATCCCTTCTTCCTTCCCTCTCTAGCTAGCTTATGGGATTTTCAGGTAGGCTACCGCTTTCACCCTAAGACGATGGAGCGGTTCGAGGGTTGGTCGGCTGATTGGTTCGTTGTCGGTTATCAGGGCGGCGATCCCTTCATCTTTTCACGTTCTTCTAGCAGGATCTTGTACGCACTGCATGGACGGGGAGCTTGGGATGCCAATGAGTTATTCAGGAGCTTGGAGGCAATGGTGACGACGTTCGCCATCATTGGGGATGTAGTCGTTGGGGCGGGTGATGATCTGACGGATGAGGAGAGCTACCTAAAAGGGAGATACGTGAAGAAAGTAGAGGAGAGGGTCGTGGATGCCTTGGGTTCTAAAGGAGAAGCCGAGATAGTGCTGAACAGCCTCAGTTGGGTAAGTCGCAGCTAACCGCAGCACGAGTTTGACTTGCACCCAGCATGCACTTTGGCTGCCAAGAACTTAGGGTGGGGTTATGCTAGGCGTTAGCTCAAAGGAATGAGAGTAGATTCCGAGGCGATCGATTCACAGTTTTTCGTGACACTTAAGAACTGATTTAACATGGTATAGAGGGTAGACCTCTTCACTTCAGAAGTGGGCAATCTATAGAAAGAGTATTTTGTCGATCAACTTTCGAGCAACCTAATCTCAGAGGGATTGTAGGCAAACTACGCAGCAGTTTGAAACAGCACCACAGGAGCTTTTATGTACGGCTTAGTCAACAAAGCAATTCACGACATGGTGTGTGCTCGTTTCGGTGAAGAAACTTGGAATGAGATCCAGGGTAAAGCGGAAGTCGAGATTGATACGTTTATCAGCATGGAGTCTTACCCAGATGACTTAACCCACAGACTGGTGAAGGCTGCGAGTCAAGTTTTGAACCTGCCTGCTTCAGCAATCATGCAAGCCTTTGGCGAGTTTTGGGTGCAATACACTTCTGAGGAAGGGTATGGTGAACTGATGGCCATGAGCGGTGATACACTGCCCGAATTTTTACAGAACCTAGACGACCTGCATACCCGTGTCGGAGTCAGTTTTCCAAAACTTCAGCCACCATCTTTTGCCTGTGAGGAATTGGAGGAACAAACGCTGCATCTTCACTATCATTCTCATCGAGACGGACTAGCGCCGATGGTGGTGGGATTGGTAAAAGGCTTGGGCACACACTTGAATACGGATGTTGAAGTCACCCAGACTCAAAGCAAGTCTGATGGTGCAGATCATGACGAGTTCACTATCCAGTACAACCCCAACTGAACCTTTGATGCAGCCTCAGTTCACCTTGTCACCTCAGTTGCTGGCAAAAGCATTTCCTTTCCATTTTGTGTTTAAAGGCGATCGCACCATTGTCCAGTCTGGGGAAGTTTTGCAGCGGCTGATTCCTGACATCATCGGGGCACAACTTGACAAGTGCTTCCAGATTCAGCGTCCGATCATTCAAACTGCTGACTTTGCTGCCATTACTAGGCAATCTAACAGCATATTCATGCTGAAATCACTTCATAGTGAAATGACTCTCAGGGGGCAGATGATGCCTATTGAGGACTGTGGGGCTATTTTTTTCCTGGGTTCTCCGGTCGTTACGGAAATTAGCCAGCTAAACCAGATTGGCATCAAACTAAAAGACTTTGCCATTCACGACTCTGCTGCCGATTTTCTCTTTCTATTGCAAGCGAAAGGTCGGTTAATGGATGAGCTAGCAGAACGGGAACTGAAACTAAAAGACACCTTGAGGGGCAAGGAAGAGATTGCTCTGCTTGCTGAGGCAAGAGCTAGAGACGTAGAACAAGCTCTCGAAAACCTACAGAAAACTCAAGCACAACTGATTCAGGCTGAAAAGATGTCTGGGCTGGGACAAATGGTGGCAGGAATTGCCCATGAGATCAATAATCCAGTTAACTTTATCAACGGCAATCTCACTTACACGGATAAGTATGTTCAGGATCTACTTACCCTAGTTGAACTTTATCAACAGTACTTTCCGCAAGCGTCTCCTGAAATCATTGATTTCATGGAGGAGATGGACCTGGAGTTTGTATTGAGTGATTTACCACGTCTAGTCGCATCGATGCAAATGGGAAGCTGTCGGATCAGAGATATTGTGCTGTCATTACGCAACTTTTCTAGATTGGATGAAGCAGAACAAAAAGATGTAGATTTACATGAAGGAATCGATAGCACATTATTAATTCTCAACCACAAGCTGAAGCAGGGTATTGAAGTGGTTCAAGAATATGGAGATTTGCCAAAAGTCCTGTGCTATCCAGCTCAGTTAAATCAATTATTTATGAATATTATTTCTAATGCTGCTGATGCCTTACTTGAAGCAGATATAAAATCAAAGCAGATTGTGATCCAAACCAGTGTAGATGACTCTAATCAGGTCTATATCCGCATTCAAGATAATGGACATGGCATCTCTCCTGAAATTAAAGAAAAGATTTTTAATCCCTTCTTTACGACAAAGCCTGCTGGCAAAGGGACAGGATTAGGGCTATCAATCAGCCAGCAAATTATCGAAAAGCATCAAGGCACAATTGAGGTAGTCTCCGAGTTGGGCAAGGGAACGGAATTTGTCATTAAAATTCCAATTTCCTTGGTATCTAAAGCTTAATCAATACAGCTCTAGTTAGAAGCGCGTGCTGATTCAATGAACGTAGCTCTCAGTGAATCAGCGCTGTGAATGGGTGAGCGTAAGTAAGTTTTCTTTTTATGAAGCATAAATTTGCTGAATTTATACCTACGAGAAAGACTTATTAATAATGCTTCACAAAGTCTAGTAAGATACCTTCATTACACAGATGAGTATCTGTTTTTATCGACATGATGATGGATCGATTTCCTTGGCTCACCGCGATCGTCCTACTGCCACTCATTGCTGCCATGTTCATCCCCTTGTTGCCTGACAAAGGTGGCAAAGTGGTGCGCTGGTATGCTCTCGCTGTAGGCGTCATAGACTTTGTTTTGATGTGCTACACCTTTTGGACGCATTACGATACGAGCAGCGCAACCTTCCAAATTGTGGAAAAGATTGCCTGGGTACCGCAGTTAGGTCTGAACTGGGCAGTTTCGGTTGATGGCTTGTCCGCCCCGTTAGTGCTGTTGGCTGGGCTGGTGACGACGCTGTCCATATTTGCGGCTTGGCGAGTCGATCGCAGACCGCGATTGTTCTATGGCTTAATGCTATTGCTATATGCCGCCCAAGTCGGCGTATTTGTCGCTCAAGACCTGCTGCTGTTCTTCATCATGTGGGAGATCGAGCTGGTTCCGGTCTATCTGCTCGTTTGCATCTGGGGCGGGCAAAATCGTCGTTATGCTGCGACCAAGTTTCTGATGTATACGGCGATCGCGTCCATCTTCATTTTGGTGGCGGCGCTGGCGATGGCATTTTACGGCAGCAATACCACCTTCGATATCGCAGAACTTCACCTAAAACAGTTTCCGCTGGCGCTCGAACTGCTACTGTATGCAGGGCTGCTAGTTGCCTTTGGGGTTAAGCTTGCGATCGTACCTTTCCACACCTGGCTACCTGATGCTCATGGGGAAGCTTCTTCCCCAGTGTCGATGGTGTTGGCAGGCGTGCTGCTGAAAATGGGCGGCTATGGCTTAATTCGCTTAAATCTTGAGCTTTTGCCTAACGCTCACATCTACTTTGCGCCGATTCTGGCAATTTTAGGAGTAATCAACATTGTCTACGGCGCGTTGAACTCCTTTGCCCAGACGAACATGAAGCGCCGCCTTGCCTATTCGTCGATTTCTCACATGGGATTCGTCTTGCTAGGTATCGCTTCCTTTACGGATGTAGGGGTGAGCGGGGCGCTGTTGCAAATGATCTCCCACGGGCTGATCGCAGCGGTGCTGTTCTTCCTCGCAGGTGTAACCTACGATCGCACCCACACCATGATGATGAATCAGATGGGGGGCATCGGTCAGGCATTGCCCAAGGTATTCGCGTTGTTTACAATTGCGGCACTGGCGTCGTTGGCGTTGCCAGGCATGAGCGGTTTTGCTAGTGAGATCGCTGTCTTTATGGGCATCACGACAAGTGATGTTTACAGTTCCACCTTTCGCACAGGAACGGTATTTTTCTCGGCAGTTGGACTCATTCTCACGCCTATCTATCTGCTCTCAATGCTGAGACAGGTGTTTTACGGGCCAAGTTCAGAACTGATGTGCGATCTGGTACCTTCCTGTGACTTGGACGATGTCGAATTGAAGAGTCAAGGGAATGACGAAGCCTCTTGCTTTGGAACTAACTGCGATCTACCTGTAGACGCTAAGTTTGAGGATGCCAATCCCCGTGAGCTGTTTATTGCGGCTTGCTTCTTAGCGCTAATTGTGGGAATTGGGTTCTATCCCAAAATGGCGATGCAGATGTATGACGTAAAAACAGTTGCGGTGAACGCTCAGGTGCGCGAGTCCTATCGTCAGGCAGTTCAAGCGAATCCTCAAATCTATGCCAAGGGTTTTTGGAACTCGACTATCTCAGAATCTAAAGCACCTCCGCTTTTGGGAGTGGTGCAGTAATACTTGACTGCCTTGATTTTGAGGAGTGAAATAAAGCGCTGAGTTTTTTTTACTTCTCAAAATCTATTTAAACCAAAGTCTAAGGTTAGACATAGCGATTATTGTTTTGTGGCTTGTTGTTTTGCAATTGCCATAAACAATAATCGCTTTTTCGTAGTTTTTAAAATTGGGTTAGGAGGAATCTAGGGAGCGATCGCGCTTCCACTGCAATGTTGTTCTCTGGCTAATTTCTTCAAAAATAGAATATTTGATTCAAAGCTATACCTAAGGAGCACGAAATTGGTTTCGATTGATGCCAGATTGTTCAGGTTGCTGTTTAGTTTCTAATTAATACTCTACAAATTATGACCCAGCTTACCCTTTACGGCACTCCTATTAGTACTTATGTGCGGACGGTTCGGCTACTGCTAGAGCAAGCAGGCACAGACTATGACCTTGAGAGTGTTGATATCTTCAATGGTGAAAATCAATCAGCGGAGTATCTTGCCAAGCATCCTTTTGGCAAAGTACCAACCTTACAGGTAGACGAAGAAGTCATTTACGAAACTTCTGCGATTACGGGTTATCTGGACAGCGTAGTTGCCAACCATAAATTTAGTCCTGCTGATCCGCTGACTCGGGCTCGCATGCAGCAGATTATGGCCATCATTGATAGCTATCTTTACGCACCTGTGATTGGTACTATCGTGATCCAGCGTCTCATTGTGCCTAGTCAGGGTGGTCAACCCGATGAGAATAAAATTCAAGCCGCGATCGCGCCAGCAAAAACAGCTTTAGAAGCGATTGAAGCTTTAACTGTTGGTAGCCCTTATCTTTTGGGTAGTGAGATCAGCATTGCTGATTTCTTCTTAATTCCCATCTTTATTTACTTTTCTCAGACTCCGGAGTTTAATACCATTACTGCTCAGTCTCCTAAAATTCAGACATGGTGGCAGGAAGTGAGCCAACTTCCTGTGGTTAAGAAGGTGTGTGCTTAAGAGCGATCGCGCCTGTGCCAGGGATAAGGAGAGCGATCGCCTAAGTGGACTCTGCCGCTGGCTCAAATGGAAATGCCAACCACAACCAGAGATACAACGGTAGTCCCAGCATTGGCATGATGACTAATAAGGCGACTGTGGCAATCCTGACGCCTAAAAGTGGTAGATGCCAACGCTGGGCGATCGCTGTACAAACCCCTGCAATTACCTGATGGCGGTGGCTGCGATAAAAAGCAGCAGTTGGTCTTGGGGATGTTTGTATCCCTTGGTTTGGCCTAGTAACTTTGAGAATGAAAGAGACTAAGAGTCCCAATGTACCCAACACGCTAGATGGAATGGTGAGCATCAATCCCCAAGGGGCGAAGGTCATGCCTGTGATTAAATTCCCTAGTTGGGGATTTCCCACACACTTGTAGATCGTGATTTCTACATCACAGCTAAAGTGTTCAGCCAGAGCTAGTCCTCCCCAGCCCAGGAGCAGTGGCACAACTCCGTAGAAAATGCAAATACTCAACAGAAATAAATGCCAACGCAGTGACAGAGAACGCCGAACGGCGATCGCTCCCAAAGCTGGCCCAATGAAAAATAGTAATCCAATCAAGCCAAAGGATAAAGTGGAGCTGACAAAAAAGAGAACCTGAGCCAGAAAAGCGTTAAAAGCTTCAACCACGGCAGTCGTTGGGGAATCGTTGGTATTTAGTCTAGGATGAGCGTAAGAGGTTTGATGACCTGGCAAAGCCGCTCCTACCTAGTCAGCTTATGTTTTCTGTAACCAACTGAAATCGCCCAGTTAGGTCATCCTGTAGAGCGATCAAGGCAGCGATCGCTAGTCGTTCTTTACTATTCCTCATCCTTTCTCTTGCCTTCCACCCACCAACGCTACGGACTGTCTCTGCTGGCAGATCGGAATTCGAATTAAAAATTCAGTTCCTTGTCCCACTGTGGAAAGACACTCCAGCTTGCCGTGATGCTTTTCAGTGATGATCTGATAGCTGATCGACATTCCCATGCCTGTTCCTTTTCCAACCGATTTTGTCGTAAAGAAAGGGTCGAAGACACGTTGCTGTATTAGGTCGGGAATACCTGGGCCATTATCCGCGATCGCGATTTGCACCCATTGGTCGCTCACAATCGAGGTGCGAATGGTAATCCGATTAGGGTTAACCTGAAGCTTCTGAAAGCTCTTGCTGGCATTGCTCTCTTCTATCGCATCAATGGCATTTGTGAGAATGTTCATAAATACTTGATTCAGTTGTCCCGCATAACATTCCACGTGAGGTAGAGAGCTGTACTCTTTAACCACCTCAATTTCTGGTCGTTCTGGGTGAGCTTTGAGGCGATGCTGCAAAATCATCAGCGTACTATCAAGCCCTTCATGAATATCGACTGGCTTGATCTCGGATTCATCCATGCGGGAGAAGTTGCGCAGAGACAACACAATTTGGCGAATGCGATCGGTACCCACTCGCATCGAGGACAGCATTTTGGGTAAGTCTGCCTGCAAAAACTCTAAATCGATCTCTTCTGCTGTCGCTTGAATCTCAGGGCTAGGGTTGGGGTATTGCTGTTGATATAGTTGCATGAACTCCAACAGATCCTGAGTATATGCTTGTACATGGCTCAGATTGCCATGAATGAAGTTGACTGGATTGTTGATTTCGTGGGCAATGCCAGCAACTAACTGTCCTAAGCTAGACATTTTTTCGCTCTGAACTACTTGGGCTTGGGTTCGCTGCAACTCTCCTAGGGCATTTTTTAATTCCAGAGTACGTTGCTCTACTCGGTCTTCGAGTTCTTCGTTGCTTTGCTCTAGAGCTGTAAATGACTCGCGTAACTGACGAGCCATGTGGTTAAAAGAGGTAGCGAGGATGTTGAATTCTTCAATGCCATTCTGCTCGATGGCTTGGTTCAAGTTGCCAGATGCCATCGCTTCGCTAGCACGGTTGAGCCGCAAGATAGGACGGATAATCCAGCGTGAGGTGAGAATGCCCATCACCGAAGCAACTGCCAAAGCACCGAAGCAAAGCCAAATGGTGGTGCGAGTGTTGGTGTTGATTTGTGCCATAAACGAGTTCTCTGGCACACTCATGACAACTAACCAATCCAAGCCATACTCATCGCGCCAAGGAGTGACATGGACATAATACGGCTCTCCTTCTAATTTCAGCCGTAGCTCTTGAGACCCAGCGATATTTTGGAAGCCGTTAAAGCGTTGTTGAACTTGTTGGGCAACTTGCTGAACTACAGGATCAGGGCTGTTGATTGCCTCCAACCGCTTGATTTCTGACTTCACCAAGCTGAACGGTTGAGCTTGGCCAGAATTAGCAATGAGTGTGCCGTCTCGCTCCAAAATAAAAACTTGACCTGAGCGACTGATGGCTAGACTCCGCAAGAAATCGCTCAGCTTGAGGAGAGAAACATCGATACTCACCATACCCAGCAACTGCTTATTCGCGTCGTAGATCGGACGACCTGCTGAAGTGGCAATATAGACTTGGTTGGGGTAATTGACTACAAAGATTGGGGACCAAACGGGTTTACCCGCTTTGACAGGGCCTGTGTACCACGGTTGTTCAAAGTTGCTCCAATCCAAGGTTTCTAGCACACGGGTGCGATCGCCTTGGTCATTGAGAGCGTAGCTGATCCAATTGTTGCGCGGGCGGGCATCCCAGTCGTCTATTGTGACTGTTTTGCCGTCATAACGAGCAGCTCCCACTCCTTCTCCAGTCGTCAGCCCAATACCAATGTAGCTTACATCATAGGCTTGCATCTGATGCCAGAAATACTTGCCTACGGTTTGGCGAGCGCGAGTATCCAGCAACCCCATCCGAATGGCATCCGCATTAATCTGAGCTACTTTGTGAGGAACTGAGAGATAAGAATTCAAATGCTGATTGACCTTGCCGCTGCTGCGTTCCATCAACTGAGCCGCTAGATCATTCACCGCCTTCTGTCCGTTTCTAAAGGACAGGTAGCTAACTAGCCCCACTGCTCCAAAGATTTGAAGCACGAAGGGAACAATGAGGACTAGTTGGAGAGGCAGCGCTTTGACTTTGCTGGAACGACGCATTTGCATGACCAGAATTTACGGCTCGTACCGATGTGATCCAGATCAGAGTTCCCAGCAAGTTCTGTGATATACCGTCCCAATCAATTAGAAATGATTCTTTTTGTAGGGGAATTTAAAAGTTAAATTGGGCGCGAAGATTGCCTACGTAAATACCGGGATTTCTATCGAAATTGTTGGGGTTAGAGATGACATAGAAGGCTGGAGCGATCGCCAAATTATCCGTGAGAGGGTAATAGTAGGAAGCTTCTAGCTCTAGCATCGTGCCGCCATCTCCCCCGCCTGCTACAAAATATTTTCGCCCTTTGACAATATCCATTGGCACAACGAAAGTGAGCATTTTTAACGCTCCTGGTTTGCCTAAATCAGGAAATCCTAATCCAACTTGGAAAGATTGGGTATTAACAGCTTCATCAATCGGTTCGAGGTGAATATCGCCATAGCTATAACGACATTAAGCCTCAGTATTCTGCCAGACTTGTTCTTGAAGTAGGCGACATCATTAGCAAAATGAAACTTAATGCAACTTGCTGTAAACTTTTTACCCTCTCAATTGGGTAAAAACATTGTGAGTAGCTCAAAGCGGCATTGCCAAATTCGATTTTTTTATGATTGGGGATGTGATTCACCGTTCTGGTGTGGTGATGATGCAGCCCGCGATCGCTTTGGTGTCGGTACTATTGAGCCTGAGGAGTTAGGACTAAGCGCTGAAATTTCTGAGCAGTTGCGATCGCTCGGCGCATGGCACGACACCCAGGGCAAACGCATCTTATTGAGCAAAGACTTTAGCCAGATAATCATTATCCCAGCCTGCTTTGAGGCGCTTGGCCTTCATTCCCCCCTTGGCAGTCTTCTCTTGGCTCAACAGATTAAGCGCGATATGACGGATAACAGCCAGATTCTCCGGTGCATGGTCTTTGCGAACTCGACTGGCATCTTCAGCAAAAGCCACATCAAGTACCCAATGCAAACAATTCTCAATGCCCCAATGAGAGCGAACGGCTTCAGCAAAGCGATGAGCATCAGGAGAGAGACTGGAAATGTAGTAGCGGGTTTCCACTTGAGTTAGCCCCTTGATACGTCGCTCTGATTGCACCGTGCCAATACTATTGAACCCTGCCCACGGCTGAGCATGGGTGAGATTACTCA